>RDXT01000964.1 GCA_004292985.1 Bacteroidota bacterium | reverse complement strand
CTACGGTCTCATGGGCTTTGATTGATTTTCGGCATTTTCTGAGTTTTTTTTTAACTCTTTGCGTCGGGCATTCACTTTCTTTTTGTCCTCTTCCCCTACGCCGCGACCACTGAATAGTAGAATTTCTGCTGTTGTTCTTCAAACTCATCCGGGGTGAGGTACCCCAGCGAGCTGTGCGGGCGGATGCTGTTGTAGGTCATCCACCATTGCTGGATCTCCTGGTTGAGGGTATCGAGACTCTCGAACCACACTAAGTTGAGGCATTCTCTTCGCAGGGTGCCGTTGAGGCGCTCAATGAGACCGTTTTGAGTGGGCTTACCAGGCTGGATAAACCGAAGCTCTATCTTTCGCGCCTCGTCATCCGCCCATGCTTTGAGGGCCTCGGAAATGAACTCCGGACCGTTGTCGGTACGAATGTAAGCAGGTTTTCCGCGCCAGGCAATCACCTTGTCGAGGATGCCGATCAGGGTCTGGGCCGTGATGCTCTGGTGGGCCTCTGTCCAAAGGACCTTGCGGGAGCACTCGTCTATGATATTGATGATGCGCACGGGTATCTGCGAGGGGCCGATGACCCAGTCGGAGACGAAGTCTATAGCCCAGCCCTGGTTGACAAATGCTGGGGCGATGAGGTCCATGAACGGCCGCTTGAGCTTGGGCCGCTGCGGCGGACGCCTCAGGTTGAGGTCCTCGGCCTTCCAAATGCGGTACACACGCTTGTGGTTCCAACTGTGGCCCTGCTTGCGCAGCCAGTGGAAAATCATCCAGAAGCCCCAGGCCAGGTACTGACTCACAGCATCATGAAGCAGAGTAGCAATGATCGCATCCTCCTCCTCGGGTTTGTGGCCCTGCTTGCGCTTGTAATACGTAGCCCTTCTGAGGCCCAGCACCCGGGCGCAACTGCGCACGCTGAAATGATCGCGCAACTGATCCATCAGCGTTTCTTGTTGGGCTGGGCCGAAATCTTTTTTGCAAACTCGTAGCCCTCCCGCAGGATCTGGTGGTCGATCTGAAGCTCGGCGTACATCTTCTTCAGGCGGCTGTTCTCCTCACGAAGCTGTTTTAGCTCTCGCTTAGCCTCATCTTGCTGGTCGCTCTGCTCACGCTTCCATTTATAAAACGTCGCCGGACTGATCTGATGCTCCCTGCAGATGGACTCCAGGCTGTGGCCTGCATCCAGCTTTGCGACAATCGCCTGCCGCTGGCTTTCACTAAATTGACTCTTCCGCATGGCGGGTTCTTTTTGAATGCTGAAATTTACATTATTCTTTCTACTTTTCAGCGGTTACGCGCAATGGGAAGAGGACAAGTTGACAATAACATAGACGGCCCGGCCAACGGCTTTACATCCTGAACCCTTTCCCTATATTTGTCCGGCGAAATAAGCCCCTACCCTATGCATCCATCCGCTATCTCCGAAGACCAGGGCGACATCAACG
>RDXT01000326.1 GCA_004292985.1 Bacteroidota bacterium | reverse complement strand
CTTCGAGGGTCTGGCCGGATACCGGATCGAAATAGGAGTTGCGCCCAATGCCCACGGTGTAGATCCGGATATTGTGCTCGGCGGCGAGTTTGGCAGCGGTAACCGGATCTATTTCGCCCCCATTATTGGCCCCGTCTGTCAGCAGCACAATCACACGCCCCGGGCTGTTGGAGTCGCGCATGCGGTTGATCGCGGCAGAAACTGCGGTACCGATGGCGGTGCTTTGTCCGGAGAAAAAGCGGGGCTGTATGCTGCGGATCAGTTGTTTGAGAAACTCGTAGTCGAGGGTAAGCGGTGCGTAGCTCAGCGCTTCTTCAGCAAAAAGCACCAGCCCGATCTGGTCATATTTACGCCCGGCGATAAACCCTGCGGCGGTCTCTTTGGCAGCTTCGAGGCGGTTGGGGCTGATGTCGCGGGCCTCCATGCTGGCGCTCACATCTATCAGGAGCATAATGTCGAGGCCATTGGCGACCGGATCTACCAGCTTTTGCTCTGCCTGCGGGCGCGAAAGGGCCAGGATCAGTAAGCCGAGGGCAAAAAGCTGCATCCCCCGTGGCAGCATCCGCAAATAGGTCATGGCCTTGTTGCCCGGCTGAATGCGCTCCGGATCATAACTCAGGCGAATCACCAGCCGCTCACGGCGGTATATCCGCAGGTACCAGTAGAGGTACAGCGGGATGAGTAGCAGCAGCAGCAATGCTTCGGGGTAGGCAAAGGTAATTCCGCTCAATCCATTCATTATTCAGCGTTCTAAGTTCGCTTGCTGCGGGGGCATAAACAAGTAAACGATGCATCAAATCTTCCCGCTCAGACAGCAAGATTATCCGGCCTGCACGCGGAGGATCAGTTTACCTGCATTTTCATTGGCTTCCATGCGACGGTGAGCTTCGCCTGCCTCGCTCCAGTCGAGGACCGAGTCTATCACCGGGCGAAGCTGGCCACTTACAAAAAGCGGCCATGCGAAAGCAGCAAACTCCTGGCTCAGCCGGATTTTATAGTCCACGTCGCGGCTGCGCAGGGTCGAACCCATCAGATGCAGGCGCTTGCGCAGTACCTCTGTCAGATCAGCTTCAGGCCATTTGCCCCCGCCCATGAGCGCCAGCAACACCATCCGGCCATCGGTGTTCAGGAGCCGGAGGTTGGTTGAGGCATTGGGACCGCCGATAAAATCGAGGATGAGGTCTGCCCCTCCCATTTCGCGGGCCAGGGTCTCGCTCAGTTGCGGGTCTTTGTAATCAAATGCCTTAAGCGCCCCCAGAGAGAGGCAGAGAGCATGTTTGCCAGGCGAAGCGGTAACGTAGGGCTGTGCGCCCAGTTGCAGGGCCAGTTGGATGGCAGCCGTGCCTACGCCGCTGGCACCCGCGTGAATCAGTACCTTTTCTTTTTGCTGCACCTTCCCCAGCCATACGAGCGCCTGCCATGCAGTGAGAAATACTTCAGGAATGGCAGCCGCTTCCTCCAGACTCAGCGAACCGGGCACCGGCAGGGCAATGTCTTCGTGGATCGCCACATATTGCGCATATCCGCCGCCGGGCAGCAGGGCGCATACACGGTCACCTACCTTGTGCTTCCGGCAAAGCTCACCCACAGCCGCTACAACCCCGGCCGCTTCGAGGCCCATCACCGCACTCGCTCCCGGTGGTGGCGGATATTTACCCTGCCGCTGGAGGGTGTCAGCCCGGTTTGCAGCCGTAGCTGCCACGCGGATCAGCACTTCCTGCGGACCAGGCTGGGGCGTTTCGACTTCGCCGATCCGGAGATCAGCCGGGGAAGGGAATATTCCGGGGAGGATGGCAAGCATAAGATTCGGGCTAAATGACCTACAATTTAGGCCATTTTATGCCGCCTTTGTCATCAGCGCCCGATTTCTTTTTGTTGCCAAAGTCAAATTTGCGCTTGATATCATCCATCGGACGGGCTTTCACCAGCACATAACGCACGGAGACGGCTGTATTGGGGTAAAAGGTGCGTCCGGTTCCGGTCATCAGCTGCGGCTTGAAGTCAAATGACACATTCAGGCGGCCCAGGGTGGCTTCTGCGCCTACAATGGCATCGAGGCCCACGATTCCGCGCCGCTCAAATCCGATCCCCGTATGCAGTCCTCCGCCGTAATACACGTTAAACTTGCGGGAGATCAGGCTGTGGTGGCGGCGTGCGAGCAGGTGAAGGTAGCTGTAGTCCACAAAATCATTCTGAAGAATGCCTTCCAGCGTCCATTTGGTAGCGATCCGCTGCGTAACGGTGAGGCCCCAGGAGTTGCCCAGACGTACCCCGCCAGTGGTTTTATATCCCTGTGCCACAGCGAGTTGCATGCAGGCTGTCACGGCGATGAGGGTTGCAAAGACTTTTTTCATAACAGGTAAGGCTTATTTTCGTTGATTAATCCAAAGACAATGCCGCTATTTGTAAGGCTGCACCTATTCATCTGCAAATTACACCCATTATGTCTATCCGTGAAGAAGTAGCGCATATCCGTAAGGATTATCTTCTCAAGCGTCTTGACGAACATGAAACGCAGGCTGACCCGATACTTCAGTTTGAGCAGTGGTTTCAGGAGGCTATCCGGGCCGAAGTGCCCGAACCCAATGCCATGAGCCTCTCTACGGTGGAGCAGGGCCGTCCTTCTTCGCGCATCGTTTTGCTGAAAGGCTTTGACTCTCAGGGATTTGTGTTTTACACCAACTACCTGAGCCGCAAAGGAGGCGAGATCGCTTCGAATCCGTTTGTGGCGCTGAATTTTTTCTGGCCCGATCTGGAACGGCAGGTGCGTATTGAAGGCCTTGCCGGTAAAACAAGCGCTGCCGAGTCGGATGCCTATTACCAGAGCCGCGACCGGGGCAGCCGTATCGGGGCCTGGGCTTCGCCCCAGAGCCGTGTTATTCCGGCCCGCGAATTTCTGGAAGCGCGGGTAGCGGAAGTGAGCAGCCAGTTTGAGGGGCAGGAACTGATCCCCCGTCCGGAGCATTGGGGCGGCTACCGCGTAGTGCCCGACTACCTGGAGTTCTGGCAGGGCCGCAAGAGCCGCCTGCACGACCGCCTTACCTATCGGCTGAGTGAAAATGGCGTTTGGCAGAGGGAGCGGCTGGCACCCTGATCTGTTTTCTGTGTAGAAAACGAAATGTTTTGCGGGATTTAGGCTTCAGCGGGGGGACTGTGCGTAATCCCGCCGGAATACACCACCTGCCCTCCGGGCAACATGGCAAAAAAATATAAAAACCGGGCATCCATGCTACAAAGATGACGGTCCGCTGGACCGGGCTTCGCCTCAGAGCATGCAAAAGACCGCCTGCGGGAAAGTCCGGCGGAACGCATTCCAGCCTCGCAGCGTTTTCAAAACCTGCGAGGCTTACCAAAAAATAAGCATCCATGCTACAGACGTGACGGTCCGCTGGACCGGGCTTCGCCTCAGAGTATGCAAAATAACCGCCTGCGGGAAAGTCCGGCATAACAACAAACACGGGCATGCCTTTCGACATGCCCGCTGGTGTTTGCTACATTGAAGCAAGTTTCGTGCTCTTATTTATGGCTGAGCGCACGCTCGCGGTGCTTTTCAGATACCATGAAGGCCCTGGAAAGGTTAAATCCGAAGTGAATATCTCCCCGCTGCCAGGCACCATCGGTCTCAGCGATGAACATATTTTCGGTCATGGCCGGAGAGTTGGAGAAAATCAGCTGGAATACGTGGCCGCCCGTTTCGATGTCGAAACACAGCGACAGGCAATCCTCGAAGTTATCCGCTGTATATCCGGGCAGCACATAATAGTACTCTGCGTTCAGCGTCACGCTCCCTGTCAGCTTAAAGCGACCGCCGATACCCATCGCATAGACATCGTTCTGGTCCGCCACGCTGGAAACCAGGTTGCGGTGCACCATCGTCGGCATCAGTTGCAGCGAAATGCGGTCGTTAAACTTGCGGGCAATCAGCAACTGGTGCGCATAAGACAGGCGCGAGCTGTAGAAGTTGGGACGGTCTGGCTCTGTCCATTTCAGGGCATTGGCCTGAATCGAAGAGACCCACGCCACCGTAACCGGAGAAGCATTTTTGCCTTTCGCCTGGCGTAGCAGCTTGTATTTCAGAAAACCGTCATAGGTCTTGCGGATATTGCTGCGGCCCACACCTACACAGAGGCGGTTGTCGAGGCTATATTCGAAGCCCAGGCGCATATTTGCCTGATCCAGCCCGAAAAACTCGTAAGGACCACCATTCAACCTGCCAAAACGGTGCGAAATCAGCAGTTGCATTTCTCCGGCACCCGGAATTTCGATCGAATGGCCTGTTACCAGACGCACAATCTTAAACGTGGCATAGGTGTATTCTTTGGTCTTCACCTCCATACTGTCGAGCATGGACAAGAGATCGTCCTGCGCGCGCACACCCTGTGCGGAGGCCAGCAGAACCAGTGATACGATCAGATTCCGGAGTTTCATCTTTCAGCAGCTTAGGGAGTGGTCATCAGGTCGTAGGTCGCGTCCACGTTGATGTCGATGGTATTGGCAATGCTCTCGCGCACAAGAACAGGAACAATGATGCTATAATCTGCCAGGGCAACTGTAAACTTCGCTTTCACGATCAGCTTACCGTCTCTCACTTCGATGGTTCCTTCGGTGCTGAGGGGCTTCGTTACGCCGTGCAGGTTCATTTTGCCTGTCACACGGGCTTTGTAGGTACCTGCCTGAGAAAACTTGATTTCGCTGAGGTTGGTGATTGTCCCTTGGAATGTAGCCTTGGGAAATTTGTCCGACTCCACATATTTTTCATTGAAGTGCTCCTGCATCAGCGCTTTCTCAAACTGAAAGCCTTTCATCAGCACCTGAAACACCACTTGTCCGGTTTGGGTATCGAGAAGGGAGGTTCCCTGGTTATTGTGTGCCTCGATTTTCTCCATAGAGGTCAGGGAGACAAACCAGATGTTGGCCGTATTGGTCCTGTATTTTTGAGCCTGAAGAGGCAGGACGAACACAATTGCCAGCGCAAGGATACTCAGACACTTTTTCATAACGGTCAGAAGGAAGTTGAATGTTGTAGTAAATCAGTTATTCAGCAGCTTAGGGAGTGGGCATCAGGTCGTAGGTCGCGTCCACGTTGATATCGATGGTCTTGGAAATGGTCTCGCGCACAGCGGCAGGAACAACGATGCTATAATCTGCCAGCGCAACTGTAAACTTCGCTTTCACGATCAGTTTACCATTTTTCACTTCGATGGTTCCTTCGGTGCTCAGGGGCTTGGTTACGCCATGCAGGTTCATTTCGCCTGTTACGCGGGCCTTGTAGGTGCCTGGCTGAGAAAACTTAATTTCGCTGAGGTTGGTGATTTTCCCTTTGAATACAGCCTTGGGAAACTTGTCCGACTCTACATATTTTTCATTGAAGTGCTCCTGCATCAGTGATTTTTCAAACTGAAAGCCTTTCATCAGCACCTGAAACACCACATCTCCGGTCTGGGTATCGAGGATGGTCGTTCCCTGGTTGTTGTGGGCTTCGATTTTCTCCATGGCTGTCTGGGAGACAAACCAGATATGAGCCGTTTTGGTCATGAATTTTTGTGCCTGGAGGGGCAGGGCGAACACAATCGCCAGAGCGAGAATACTCAGATACTTTTGCATAATGGTCAGAAGGAAGTTGAATGTTGTTGTAAATCAGTTATTTGCAGCGCCGGCGTCAACCCAGCTTTTAATTTTCAGAATTTCGCAGGAAGGGAGTTTGCTGCCTTTGGGCATGGCCGAATAGCC
>RDXT01000325.1 GCA_004292985.1 Bacteroidota bacterium | reverse complement strand
TGCGGCTTATGGTACTGGTAGAGCACTTCCCTGAAGTTGTTCTCTCTACCCTTCAGAAAAATCCGGCTACCCGCGAGTGGTTTTACAACGAATGGATCCACCTGGTCGCAGTGCATCCCGAAAGTAAGGAGCTGTATCGCTACCAACAGGATGCATGGATGCTGTATCGTCCTCTTACAGAGCAACTTGGCACAGTCTCCGACATTGCGGAGCTGATCGAATCGCACCAGGAAAACTTCCCTGTTTATCTGATTACCCCCGTACAATCCTGAAATATGTCTGCTATTCTGCAAGTATTTATCTGTATCCCGCTGGCAGGCTACCTGTTGAGTCTTGTGCTGCCCGGCAACCGGGAGGCCCTGATTTCCTGGACTGCCCGGATTGCCGTGGGCCTGCAACTGCATCTGGCTGTCGCTTTTACCCTCTACTGGCTCTTCGCTGGCCGCCCGACCCTCGATGCGCGGGAATTTGTACTGTACGAAGATGCGCACTACTCCTTTTTCCTCGATTTTTATTTTGACAAAATCGCCGCTACCTATCTCGTGATCGGTGCGGTACTGACTTTTCTGGTGGCCATATACAGCAGGGCCTACCTGCACCGGGAAAAGGGATACCGCCGCTATTTTTCGACCATTCTCTTCTTTTATACGGGCTACAACCTCACCATTCTGGCCGGGAACATGGAGACCTTGTTTCTGGGATGGGAAATCCTGGGCATCTCCTCGTTTTTGCTGATTGCCTTTTACCGCCACAGATACCTTCCCGTGAAAAATGCGGTGAAGATTTTTTCTGTTTACCGGATGGGCGATGTGGGAATTTTGCTCGCCATGTGGATGAGCCACCACCTGTGGCACGAAAACATCACCTTTCTGAAGCTCAACAATTATGAGCTGGTGGATGCCCAGTTGCAGTCGCATAGCTGGGTGGGGGTATTTATCTCGATGATGATTTTGTTTTCAGCTGCGGCCAAATCAGCTCAGTTGCCTTTTTCCTCCTGGCTGCCCCGTGCGATGGAAGGCCCTACGCCGTCGAGCGCTATTTTTTATGGCGCGCTGTCGGTGCATATCGGCGTGTTTTTGCTGCTGCGGACTGCGCCCTTCTGGGAGCATCAGCCCTCGGTGCGGACGGTCATTGCGGTACTGGGCCTTGCCAGCAGCCTCGTTGCCAGCAGTATCGCCCGTGTGCAGTCCTCGGTCAAAAGCCAGATCGCTTATGGCTCAATTGCACAAATCGGGCTGATATTCATAGAAATAGCACTGGGATTTAAAGACCTGGCGCTGTTTCATTTTGCCGGAAATGCCTGCCTGCGCACCTATCAGTTGCTGGTTTCGCCTTCGGTGGTAACCTACCTGATCCGGGAGCAGTTTTATACCTTCAGCCCTTCAAAAAGCAGCCTCGAAGACCTGCTGCCACCCCGGCTCCGCTATTCTTTGTACATGCTGAACATCAAAGAGTGGAATCTCGACGGGTTTATGTACCGCTATCTGTGGAATCCGCTGAAGTGGGTGGGAAAAAAGCTGGATTTTCTCAGCATCCGGAAAGTGGTCGTGTTTTTCAGCGTGGCCTATCTCATCGGGATTCTGGCCCTGGTCTTCCGCTCCAGGCTGCCTGCTTTTATTCACGAATTTCTGCCTGTTTTCTTTGCCTTCCTGGGGCTGGTGGTGGTCTTAAAATCATTTACCGAACGCAGAAAAGTGCGCATGAGCTGGTTGCTGATTGTCTTAAACCACTTCTGGATTGCCCTGGCCATTTCGAGCAATGAACGATTTACTTTTATCCATATCCTGCTCTATCTCAGTGGCGTATCGGTAGCTGCTGTGGCGGGATATGCCTGCCTTTACTGGCTGAAAAAGAACAACGGAGTCCTAAACATGAACCGCTTCCACGGGCTTTCATACGAATATCCCAGGGCCGCATTTTTGTTTTTGCTCTGTTGTCTGGGTCTCACAGGCTTTCCGCTTACGCCGACATTTATTGGGGAAGACCTGATATTCAGCCATATACATGAAGATCAGCTTCTGCTGGCGACTTTCATCTCGCTCAGTTTTATCCTCGATGGACTTGCTACGATGCGGATATATGCACGGGTTTTTCTGGGCCCCCACGCTAAAACCTACCACGAAATCGCCTACCGGTCCTCGTAGGACGCCTGCTGCGTAATGGAACTGCTCCGCTCCGAAAGCAGTTCTGTTACGCGGCGATAGAGCGCCTGCTTGTCAATCGGTTTGGTCAGGTAGCCGTTCATCCCGATCTCCGACACGCGGCGGCGGGTCTCTTCCATCACATCGGCTGTAACGGCAATGATCGGAGTATCTGCCTTTTCGGCTCCGGCCTGCCCCCTGCGGATCGCCAGCGTCGCTTCATAGCCATCCATCACCGGCATCTGGAGGTCCATCAGGATGATGTCTATAGGCTCTTTGGACAAAATGCTGATCGCTTCCGCACCATTGGCGGCGAAGTGGGCGCTGGTATTTTGCCACTTTTTCAGGGTATTGCGCATCACCAGCTGGTTCACGGGATTGTCCTCGACGACCAGCACATGGCGGCCTTTGAGATCATACTCCTTTGAAGGGAAAATGCTGCCCGTATGCGGTGAGGAAGGCGCAGTTTCATAGGGCAGCACAAAGCGGCAGGTAGTGCCTTTGTTTACTTCGCTGCTGATGTGAATTTCACCTTTATGAAGATCCACCAGGGCTTTTACGATGCTGAGGCCCAGCCCCAGTCCGCCAAATTTGCGCTTGGTGCTGGTGTTTTCCTGAGAAAAGGACTCATAGATGGTGCTCAGTTTGTCTGGAGGAATGCCCATCCCGGAGTCAGAAATACAGAAGACCAGGCGGGTTTGAGAGCGATTTCGTACCTCAGCACCGCTCATTTCGATTCTGACAAAGCCCTCCGATGTAAATTTAATGGCATTTCCCAGCACGTTGTTGACGATTTGCGCCAGGCGGACTGCATCTCCCTTTACCATCTGGGGAATATGACCGGATTGCACAAAGGTAAAGTCCAGTCCTTTGTCATTTGCCTGCCTTTCCGCAGAGTAAACCACCCCTTCGATCAGTTTTACCGGATCAAAAAGCTCATGTTCCAGACTTAATTCGCCTTTTTCAATCTTGGAGAAGTCGAGGATGTCATTTACGGAACTGAGCAGGCCCACGGAGGCATATTTGATCACTTCGCTATGGTTCACCACCTTCGGGTCATCGCTTTCGCGGATCATTTCATCTGCCAGATTCATCACCGCATTAAGAGGCGTGCGGAGTTCGTGGCTCATATTCGACAGGAAATAGGACTTCAGCTCATTCATCTGCTCCAGTCGCTGGAGGGCCAGGCTTTGCATCTGCTCCTTCTCTGAACGCAAGAGCCGGATGCGGTTGGCCATTGATAATGAAAGGAAAATCACTTCGAGTCCGGTGCCCAGCTTACTGCTGTTTTCCCCGATAAATGAATTAGGGATCACACTGAAGTTGTTGAGAATAAATATAGTAAATCCCAGCACCATCGAGAGAATACCGAAGGTAAAAAACCAGTCCACATGCGATCGCTTTACCTGGAGCATTACCAGCGTAGAAATGATCAGCAGCAGCAGCGCCAGGCCCTGCACATTGGCCGCCGGGTACAAGGCAGGCGGAATGGCGGAGGGAATCACCAGTGCCGCAAAAGAAACCGCCACCAGCACGTACATCAACTGGAAAATCCGGTAGATGATTTTGCTGTGTACAGGCACGCTCAGAAACAGCTCATTGTATTTACCCAGGAAAAATGTGGTGAGAATGGCAAAAATCAATACCGCTCTTTGCGAAAACCAGCCTCCGTCCGGGCTAACATACTGGTAAAAAAAACCGTCGAGGGAAAACTGCATCAGCCCGGCGCAGATCACATAGAGACTGTAGGGCAGGAAACTTGGCTCGCGCACCGCCGCAAAAAAGAAGAGATAGATGATCGCGGCCAGCAGCATAATGCCATAAAACACCCCAAATACGATCTGTTCCCGGTTCGTGAGATAGATCAGTTGCCCGGGCGTATGCAGCAGCAAAGGCACGTTAATGGTTTCGCCGTCACTTTCATAGTGAATCCAGAGGCTGCGGGTTGCTCCTGCGGGCAGTTCTATGGGAAAGAGGGTTTTCCGGTGTGTAAATGCCCGCTCAGAAAAAGGCATTTTGTCGCCGCTGTACTGCACCTGAACAAGCCCGGCAGAATCAGCTATATACAGCGTTACGGAGTCTGTGATCGGACGGGCCGTTTCGAGAAAATAATGCAGGGTTTCCGGGCTTTTGTTAACGACATCTACCTGCACCCAATAATGGCCATCGGTAAAGCCAACCGTCGCATTAGGCCCGCTAACAGGCTGAAAATCACTATCATGCTCTGGTTTTTGTACCTCTTCAAAACTCAGGCTGCGGGCACCCGTGGCAGCGATCCGCGCCTGCGAGTGAAGCGACAAGCTCCCGGAACGCTCCGATGGATCAATGACATATTGAGCCTGAGCCCGCAGGATCAGGAAAAAGCATGCCATCCAGCAAAATCCTTTGATAAGAGTCATTCGCCTGTATCTGTACGCCCGCATAGGTAGCCCGCTCCTACAGTTCTATCGTTTTGTATAAGCGGCATTACAATATAAGAATATATATCATAAAACCTTCATCGTACACCCTCAAACGGCAGGTATATCCAGTAAACGGGACTCCATTCGGGAAATTTTATCTATCCGCTCCAGGTGATACATCTTCGGGTCCAGGCGGTTTAGCTCCTGAAGCAGGCGGATGCCCTGGCGCAGGGTGTGGCTACAGGCATTCCAGTCTCCCTGCGCAGCATAGATCTCCGATTCTTCCCGCATCAGCTCTACCAGAAAAGCGACCTGGTCCTCGTGGGGTGCGGCCTCTTTCCATAAATGCGAAACCAGTTCTTCCGGGCTTAACTGGAGCAACTGCTGGCTTGTCAGCCCAAAAAAGGAAGCATAGGTCTCATCGAGCAAGCGGATCGCCTCTTCGTGGCGGCTTTCGACACGAAGACCCAGCAAGCGGGCAAAGAGGTTGCCGGCTTCTTCGATCAGGCGGAGGATATAGTCTTTGCGGATCAAGGTTGCGGAATGAAAATATGTTTTTAAACGGCTTATCCTCCCGATAGTTGCAAAAAATAAACGGGATGCCATAGCGACACCCCGTTTTATTTTCCGTATAGGCTGCTTATCGCTTTACCTGGAGTCTGCGGAAGCCCAGTTCGCCGCTTTCGGTGCGCAGTTGCAGGGTGTAAATGCCTTCACCCAGTTCCGACACATCTACCCGTACCGGGTTCGTGCCTTCTGTCAGAGGCGCTTCGTCGCCCGATACAATCTGCCCCTGGGTATTGTAGAGGGTCCAGCGCAGCATGGTTTCTTCGCCCGCTTCCACGTCCACAAAGACCTCCTCAGAAGAAGGATTGGGATACAACTGGCCCGCCTGGCTCGCGCCGGTGCAGGAAATTTTGAGGGTAAAGTCAGCCCCTGCGGCCCCGGCGGTGCTTACGTAGATCAGGTAGGGAGTACCCGCTGTGGTTTTGAAGCCCACTTCAGACTGACCTCCTGTGCAGTAGGGCGCATCGTCGTTTCCGGCGGTGCAGAACATTTTGTCGCAGTCGCCTTTATAGATGCTGATCCGGGTATCTACAGGCAGCACACTGGCGCAGGTATTGAAGGTGATTTTGTCGCCTGTGCCCATGTAGGAAAACCATACGCCCGGTCCTGTGTGCAGCACGCCGCA
>RDXT01000963.1 GCA_004292985.1 Bacteroidota bacterium | reverse complement strand
GAAAAGCGGAAAGACAAGGACATAGAGAGAGGTCTTAAACGGACACAGAATTCAGCACTTGTTCGAGGATCAGTTTCCCGTCGGTGTTGCTCAGCACAGGGTCAGCGGCACGCTCCGGGTGAGGCATCATGCCAAATACATTTTTACCCCGGTTGCAGATCCCGGCGATATTGGAAAGGCTGCCATTGGGGTTGGCCTCCGGGGTGATATTCCCTTGCGCATCACAGTAGCGAAACAGAATCTGATCCTCATCTTCAAGCTGTTTCAATACGTCGGGCGGGCAGTAGTAGTTGCCTTCGGCATGTGCGATGGGGGTCATGTAGGCCCGCTGCTCCAGGCCTGCTGTGAGCAGGGAAGTGCGGCTTACGGGGCGTACGTAGATATTTTTGCAGATAAAATGCACCGACTCATTGCGCAGAAGGGCGCCGTCGAGCAGGCCCGCCTCGGTGAGCATCTGAAACCCATTGCAGATGCCCATGACATAGCCTCCCCGGCGGGCGTGGGCCATCACTTCGTCCATGATGGGTGAAAAACGCGCAATCGCGCCGCTGCGGAGGTAGTCGCCATAGGAGAAGCCACCGGGCAGCAGCACAAAGTCGCAGCCCTTGAGGTCGTGGTCCTTATGCCAGAGAGACACTACTTGCTGACCCAGATTTTCGCGCAGGCAATAGATCAGGTCATCGTCGCAATTGCTGCCAGGGAAGGTGATAACGCCAAATTTCATTGTGTCAGAGTTAGCGGGCGGTGGCACCGTTTTCACGGATATATACGCGCCAGGAGCCGGAGTCTTCACGCCGGTAGGCTCCCAGCACACCCGGATAGCGGGACTGCAAATATGAGAAATTATCCTGTGTATCAATGATGAGATCGGGTGGCTGAGCGGCAAATGAGGCGTAGATTTCCTCATCTGTCTCTTTGCGCGAGATCAGGGAGGTCTCCTGGCCACCGGGCAGGGCCGAGACCTTGTAATATACCATCCGGTAGTCGGTGTAGCGGGTAGCGCAGCGGCGGCCGGCAGCGGTGTACCAGGCCGGGTGGTGGCCCATGATCCAGATCGGCCCTTCGCCGGGAATGCGGCTGAGCAGGGCTCTTAACTGGTCTCGGTCTGCATAATAGGCAGGCAGGCCCCCGTGAAGAAGGCGGTTTTCGGGAGCGGCGGCCATCCCGGAAAGGGAGGGGAACTGCAGGCTCCAGCCAGCGGTAAACTGCCGCAGCGGCAGCGCAAGCACTGCGATCAGGATTAACAGGCGAAAACGGTGTGCCACTTTAAAATCGAAGGCCTTCGCAGCATAAAAAGCGACCGGAGCTGCCAGGTAGAGATAATCGGAGAGTTCGAGACGGCGGATTTTAAACAGCAGCATCAGCAGCGCCGAGACCAGCCATGAACTCATCAGGCTTTCTACCGAGCGGATTTTTACCACATAATTAAAATAGCGCAGGCGGAAATG
>RDXT01000962.1 GCA_004292985.1 Bacteroidota bacterium | reverse complement strand
GAGGTTGTCTTCTTTGTGGATCACATCTATTTCTTCGCGCGCGCCCTGCCCGATATCACCCACCCAGATGTCTCCGGTCTGGTCGTCATAGGTCATGCGGTGGGGGCTGCGCAGACCAACGGCATAAAACTCTTCGAGTTGTGAGCCGTTTTCATTCAGCCAGGGATTGTCGTTGGGGATAAAATAGCCCTGGGTATAGCTTTGGGGCCAGCCTGCAGGAGGAGTGATCTGGGTGCGCGGCTGTCGGCGGATGGGGTGACTGATCGCACCGCCGCGCTGGTCCACATCTATGCGCAGCACACCGCCCAGCAGGTACTGATTGATGCGCTGGGTTACGTTGTAGTCGTCATTTGCCCCGCCTTCATCCCCGACAGAGATATAGAGAAAGCCATCGGGACCAAAAAACATATCTCCGCCATTGTGCCAGCAGTTGCGGTCAAATTGCTGGATGAGGATGTATTCGGAAGCGGGATTCAGGGTGGCTGAACCGTTTTCCATGGTAAAACGCGACAGCCTTAGGTAGCCATATTGCTCGCCTCCCTGCGGATTGGGCCCTGTAATCGTCTGAAGTACAGGCGCAAAACGATACCATATATATACGTATCCCCGGTTAGGTGAGCCTGCCTGCCCAAATTCCGGATGCAGCACCATGCCCAGCGCGCCGCCATCTCCCTCGATGATCGTCCGGGCCGAAATATCGAGGATGAGGGTCTTTTGTGTCGTTGCCGGATCATTGGCAAAGGACCATACCTGCCCGTTTTTGCCCAGCATCATAAACATGTTTTGCCCCGGTACCTCTACCAGTTTGAGCGGGTCAATGAAGGTGAGGTTGGGAAATGCATTTTCAAGCTCATAGGAACCCGGCCCCGAACCCGTGGGCGGCAGCGCCGGAAATTTACCATTGAGAAATGGGCCGATCGCTTCCGCCTGCGTGAGTCCGGGCGGCGGGGGCATCATCTGCGGCGCATAGGCCGAAAACAACGCACAAACCACCAGCACCAGGCTTGTCAGCAGCCATCTGGAAGGGGTAAAACGAGGCAGCGAAAGCGTAGCAGATTTCTTCATACAAGAGATATTAGGCACGTGTAGCAGAACTTGGGAAATAGCCGGAATATATAGACCCCCTAATATATGAAAAAAGCAAATAGTAAGCTGGCTCGCTCCCGCCCCATCTCAATACAATTTCTTATCTCCTTCCTCAACCCAGCGCCGAAAAGCCTCCTGCGCCTCTTCGCGCAGCAGAGGAATCATCGGTATGCGGCGGCCTGCATGGGGCAGAGCGATTTCTTCATAAATAAACCCGTCGTCGAACCCAATCGCAGCAGCATCGGCGCAGGTATTGGCACAAAATACCCGCCGGGGCCGTGCCCAGTAAATCGCACCCAGGCACATGGGGCAAGGCTCGCAGCTCGTATAAAGATCACAGTCCGACAACTGGAAACTGCCCAGC
>RDXT01000324.1 GCA_004292985.1 Bacteroidota bacterium | reverse complement strand
CTGGGCTGGCGTCCGCGCATTTCGCTCGAAGAAGGGATGCGCCGCGTCTATGAGGAGGCCTCCAAAAAGGTCTGAGCCATACGCTCAGGTTTTTTGCAGCACCAGTCCGACCCGGTTAGGGAGATACAGGCTCAGAAAAGGCGTGCCGTGTTCATCTTCAATGGCAAAATGCTCGATAGAGCTATCCACCCTTCCGTGGCCCCCTACTTCTGTGTCGTCCGTATCTAAGATCACGCGATATCCGCCCGCTTTGGGTACGTAAAAGGCATAGTCTGTAACAGACCGCGTCGGATGCAGGTTGATGGCAAAAATGAGTCCGGCTCTTTCATAACAAAGCACCTGACCCTCTTCGTCCATGTGGAGTTGTTTGGCCTGCGCGGCTGCCGGAACCTGCCAGGATTGCAGCATGGTCAGCATTTCGCGGTCAAAACCGAGGAGGAACTGGTATTTTAGCTGCTCATTATCGGCCAGAGACCACTGGCGGCGGGCATATTTGTAGCTCCAGTTGTTGCCTTCGCGGGGGAAATCCACCCATTCGGGGTGTCCGAATTCGTTGCCCATAAAGGTGAGATAGCCTTCGCCGCCCAGCGAGGCCGTCAGCAGACGGATGATTTTATGCAGGGCAATGCCTCTGTCCACGACCAGGTTGCGGTCATCTACCTGCATATGCCAGTACATTTCCTTGTCCATCAGCCAGAAAGCCAGGGTTTTATCTCCTACCAGGGCCTGGTCATGGGATTCGGCATAGGCGATGTTTTTTTCCTTGTTGCGGCGGTTGGTAAGGAAGTGCCAGATGTGGTAAATGTTCCAGTCTTCGTCCTGCTGGTGTTTGATAATCTTAATCCAGTTGTCGGGAATGCCCATCGCGAGGCGGTAGTCAAAGCCGATGCCCCCTTCGCTCACCGGACGGCAGCCGCCGGGCATACCGCTCATGTCTTCGGCGATGGTCAGCACCCCCGGACGAATCTCATGGGCGAGTTCGTTGGCGAGCTGGAGATAGGTAATGGCATCCCATTCGACCCCTTCGCCAAAATATTTGTCATAGGTCTCAAAGCTGGTATTTCCGTGGTGAAAATAGAGCATAGAGGTTACCCCGTCGAAGCGGAAGCCGTCGAAATGAAATTCTTCGAGCCACCAGGCCACATTTGAAAGTAAAAACTGCTGCACTTCGCGTTTGCCGTAGTTAAACAGCTTGGAGTCCCAGTCGGGGTGGTGTCCGCGGCCTCCGGGATGGAAATACTGCTCTTCGGAGCCGTCGAACAGATTCAGGCCCTCGGCAAAATTTTTCACCGCATGCGAATGAACGATGTCCATAATCACGGCAATCCCGTGGGCGTGTGCGGTATTGACCAGGTACTTGAGGTCTTCGGGCGTACCAAAGCGGGAGGAAGGGGCAAAAAAGTTGGACACGTGGTAGCCAAAGGAGCCATAATAGGGGTGCTCCTGCACCGCCATCAGTTGTATCGTGTTGTATCCCAGCGATTTGATGCGGGGAATGATGTTATTGGCAAACTCGCGGTAGGTGCCGACCCCTTCTTTTTCCTGGGCCATACCCGTATGGCTTTCGTAGATCAGAGGTGTCTCGATGGCTGCGGGGTCAAAATACGCATCCGTCCAGGGGAAAGCCTCTTCCGGCTGCCAGATCTGCCCGGAGAAGTCGTGGGTGCGCGGGTCCTGCACTGCGCGGGTGATATAGGCCGGGATGCGGTCGGTAGCGCCATTGGCGGCGATCACATGCACCTTTACCTTATGTCCATGCTCCAATATGCGCCGGTTGCCAATATTAGGTAAAAATATCTCCCAAACGCCCTTACCTGCCTGCTGTAGCGGGTGTGAACTGCGGTTCCAGCCATTGAAGTCGCCTGTCAGGAATAGCGCCCTTGCGGCAGGCGCCCATTCGCGGTACCACCATCCTCCTTTTTCAGCGTCGTAGTTAAATCCCAGGTATTGATGTCCGCGGGCGAAGGCACGGAGCGAACCGTATTCCGCTTCGATGGCAGCGCGGAGTTTTTGGTAGCGGTCCAGGCGGTCGAGCAGTTCGGCTTCGAAAGGCTCCAGCCAGGGATCGTCCTGGAGAATAGCGAGTTTTTGGGGGGTAGCAGGCATAAATATAGGTCTTCGCTCCTAAGATAATACGAAGGAGGGAGAACATCATAATTCGATTTGCCCTATATTTGGAAACGATCTATAAACTTTTCTCATATGAAAGTCTATCAGGTGATTTTGCTGCTGACCATCGTCTGCCTGCTGTTCCCTTCCTGCATGGTTAATCTTCACACGGTGGGGAATGGCCCGGTGGGTAAACAGCAGACGACAGAAGTCTATGACCGGAAAAAGCAGGTGTATCTCTTCTGGGGGCTGATGCCGATGAATGAAGCTTCTCCACGTGTGCCCAGCCACGGCGATTACCAGCTTAAAAGCTCCATTACGATTCTGGATGGGCTGGCCTTCAGCATCACAGGCGGACTTTTTTCGATGCGGACGGTCGAGGTTCGGGTAAAAGAAGATATGGGTGGCAGAAACCCGTAAGTATTTCAGATCATTTAGATATTATTTCTGATGAAGAAGCAGTTCTGGCTCCTGTTGGGGCTTTCCTTTGCCTTTATAGCGGGTATTCAATGGATTGGGGGCCAATACCATTTTTCAGGCAGACCTCTGCCGACCGACCGTGCTGCCGGGCACGAAGAGGACGAAACCCGCAGGCTCGAACGCGAAGCCTGGATCAAGCACATGCACCGCGCTGCTCCCGGCGTGGACTGGAAAGCGATGGACCGCGAAGTGCGTCTCCGGCAGGCACAGGAGCGTTTTCGCAGGATAAAGGCCGCTGAAAGCCGGGGCCTTGCTTCTGATTATTATAAAGACACCCTCGCCGGAGGTAATCTGGTGGGGCACTGGCGCGAAGTGGGCAGCAACAACCAGGCCGGACGCATCCATCTGGCCGAGTATGATCAGGTAAATGATAAGCTCTATCTGGCCTCTTCGGGCGGAAATATCTGGGTAGGCAACACCTCCGGCTCCAACTGGCAGGTGCGCAACAACCTGCTCCAGATTCCCGACATCCAGATGATGCGGGTCGTGGAGAAGCCCGGTGGCGGCACACGTCTGCTGGTCGCATCGGGCGGCTGGGGTGTAACCGGGTTTCAGTACTCGGACGACGACGGCCTCACCTGGACCCTTTCCGCAGGGCTTCAGAATATCAAAAACTGGGGCTTTGTGACCCGCGCGGTGGTGAGCAGCGGTACGCCCCGCAGCATCTATCTCCTGGCGCTGGAGTGGGACTATGTCAACTGGCAATCTATAACGGCACTATATTATTCGAACGACCTCGGGGTATCCTTCACCCGCCTGCGCGAATTTCCGACTGCGGTATATGGAAGCGAAACCCGCCTCGACATCTGGACAGATGAGCGCAGTGCCAGCCCCGTATTTGTGATGGAAAACCACCGCGTTCACCGGATCAATGCCTCCAACCAGCTTGAACTGCTCGACAGCCTGGTAACTAATCCGCCCGGAGATGTGCGCCTGAGCGGGCGAAATTCTCCTTCGGGGCTGTATCTGTATGCCCTGTATCAAAACAACAACAGCAGCGACATTTACCGCAGCAAAGAAGGAAACAACTGGTCATTCCGGGGTACATCGCCCTCCGGGCTTTTCTTCCGGGGCAGCTTTGCCTGCTCGGCGACCGACCCCAATCTGCTCTTTACCGGAGGGCTGAATGTATATCGCAGCGCGGATGGGGGCAGCAACTGGAGTTTGGTGAATGAATGGTGGGAATATTACGGTAATCCGGCAGCGAAACTGCATGCGGATATTCCCGGATTTAACAGTTTTCTCACCGCCAGTCAGCAGGAATTTACGATTGTCAGCACAGATGGCGGCGCGTACATTTCGACCGACGGGCTACAGACTGTGCAGAATATTTCCCTCAATGGCCTCGGTGTCAGCCAGTATTATTCGACCTATACCCACCGCCAGAACCCCAGCATCATATATGCAGGCGCACAGGACCAGGGCTACCAGCGCAGCAGTGAGGACGCAGGAGGCGCTGTGAACTTTAACCAGTTGATCAGCGGGGACTATGGGCATCTGGTTTCCGCCAATGGCGGGCAAAGCATCTGGTGCAACTATCCCGGCTTTACGATGTATTATCCCGACGCCGCCAACAGCACCAATGCGCTTTTCCGCGACTTTGACTGCACCGGCAACCTCTGGCTGGCCCCTCTGGCGGCCGACCCGGTCTCTGCCAATGTAGCCTGGCTCGCAGGCGGAGCGGTGGATGGCTCCGGTGCGCACCTGATTAAACTGACTGCGATCAACAACAATATCTCTTATCAGGAAATGCCCTTCGACTTTAGTCTGGGTACGCAGGCAAGCATTTCTGCGATTGCATTTTCGACGCTGACACCCGGATACAGGTATGTGATGACTGACAACAATGAGTTTTTTGTCAGTCCCAATGGAGGCACCAACTGGACACAGTCAGCGTTTTCGGGCATTCCCGGCTCGCATTATTTTTATGGAAATGCCATTTTCCCCTCCAAAGTGCAGGCGGGAAGGGTCTATATTGCCGGGAGCGGCTATTCGGGGTCGTCGGTGTATAAGTCTGAGGATCATGGACTTACCTTTGTTTCGATGG
The DNA here is from genome assembly GCA_004292985.1 of Bacteroidota bacterium. Lineage (GTDB taxonomy): Bacteria > Bacteroidota > Bacteroidia > J057 > J057 > RDXT01. The sequence goes on along the minus strand of RDXT01000324.1, from coordinate 1,108 downwards.
ATATAGGCCTGCCTCAGACCCTTGTGTATGACATAGATGCGACCGCCGACGAAAGCCTGATTTTTGCTGCCACCGAGATAGGGCCTTATGTATATGTCGCTGCCGATCAGCAGTGGTACCCGCTTTCGGGCATCTCTGCGCCCGACCAGACCTACTGGACTGTGGAGTATGTACCCGCGCTCCACGCAGCCCGCTTTGGCACCTATGGCCGGGGTATCTGGGATTTTACCATTTGCGACGATGTGGCGCCTGCGCCAGTCGCGGCCTTTTCAAATTCAGTAGATTTGGCTACGCTTACGATACAATTGACCAATACCTCAGAGAAAGCCTATTTCTACCAGTGGGATTTTGGCGATGGAACTACCTCAGAATCAGCCTCTCCCGCGCATACCTATGCTGCCACAGGCACCTATACCGTAAGCCTGATCGCTTCCTCGCATTGCCGCTCTGATACCTTTACCCGTGAAATTACCTTCTCCAATACCGCTGTTGATGGAGCTGATTTTGCAGGTTTTGCGGTCTATCCGAATCCGGTGCAGCGCGACGTGTATCTGAGGACTCCCAAAGAGATCGCATCCGGCAGCCGTGTGGAGCTGATTTCGGCCCAGGGGCAGGTTTTGTGGACTGAGCAAACAGAGCGAGTAAACGCCGGAGCGGCTATGAGGCTGCATATCCCGGAGCTGCCCGCAGGTGTTTATCTGCTAAAGCTTCAGGATAACTCAGGTAAGGTATTGACAGTGAAGAAGATACGGGTGGGAGAATAAGCTATACTTCCACCATTTCAATCTCTTCGGCGACCCAGTGTCTTGCGACGAGGGTAGGCCAGAGGCTGAGTTGTTCGCGGGCGGAGTTGCCCCATCCGGGTACGGAGACAATGCCGGGAGGGCCATTTAAGCCCAGGCAGGTGATGGCATGCAGGGCCAGTTTTCCGGCGCGTTCGTCGCTGTGGCGGATCACTACGCGGATGCCAATTTCATTCATCTGGGCCAGCCATTCCGGAGAGGGCAGGGGAGCGGCTTCGCCATGAATTCCGTTTACCCCGATGTACTGAAACTCTGTGCGGTCGATCTTGACGGGCGTGCGGCTCCAGATTTCCTTCACGGCATTG
>RDXT01000323.1 GCA_004292985.1 Bacteroidota bacterium | reverse complement strand
ATGACAAACTCGCCGAGTCTATGTTTTCCCGCGAAGGGGTGGACAACAGTGCCGCAGCCGCATTTAACCCCGCTCAACTGAGCCAGTTAACCAATGCACAGACTCCCCCTGCCCAGCCTGCGCTGCTTTCTGCCTTCTTTAAATATGAGCTGAAAAAAGAGCGCAAAACAGGAACCTTCCGCCTGGATTTTAATAAGTGGACAACCGACAAGGTAACGATGCGCTTTGATGAAAACATCGGCAACCTGACCCGCTACATGAACAATCCGAAGTATTTCCGGCAGGTAAACCTCGACGATCCGCTCTACCGCCAGCGCGAAGTCGTGGCCTCGCTCGACGGCTATAATGCCAGCGATTTTGGCTCCTACATCAATTTTGTTACGGTACACATGCAGAAAGTGCATGAAAAAGGCGCGCTGACCGATGGCGAAGTGCGCATTGACCGCAACAACTTCAACCTGGAAGGCAACCTCTTTCGCATGGTCTATGGCTGGAAGGAAGACAACGACCGCCGCCAGTGGATGGAGTACAAGTACGAAGTGCTATGGAGTTTTTTCGGGGATGTGTCTGTGAAACAGAACTTTACCTCGACGACCTTCTCCGGGATTAACCTTGCGCCGCCTTATCAGAAGCGAACCGTGGAACTTCAGGCCGATCCTGATTTTCTGGCGCAGCAACAGATCAGGGCGATCACCTTTAACCTGTATTACAAGGTCGAAGGCAAAGAGTTTGTGAAGCAGGTGAACCTTAACCCGGTCAAAAACCAGCTTTCGCAGCGGCTCGACTACCTCTCCCCTTCCGGATCGCTGGACTATGAGTATGAAATTGTCTGGCGGCTAACGGGAAACAAGGTGATCAGTTCAGGCAGAAAAACTTCGGGCGAAAGCCTCTTATACGTGGACGAACTTCCTCAATGAAAAGGAATTACCTCACCGGCTGGATCTGGGTAGCCTGTATTTCTCTGGGAATCAGGCTCCCGGCCCAGGCCCCTGTGATCGAGCCGCTGACCGACGTGACAGCGCGTGCCCTGACCGAAATCAACCAGGTGCCGGGCTATCCGGGCCGGGACCGGGGCGTGGTGCGCGTTCCGGAAGTGATCGGACCTGCCATTTCAGCCGTGGCTTCACATCCCAACTGGGATACCGCCGAAAAGCGGCTTCAGTTGGTGTATGAACTTACCGGACGCGAAGACTACGCGGCGACAGCACAACAGATCGGTTCCTGGAACATCCGCTGGCTGCCTTCCTGGCCCAATCTGGCACCCGACTCGCTCTATTTCAGCGGTTTGACTTCGTCCCGGCCTGACATTCAGCTCCAGCGGCACTGGGTGGAGCCTCGCATGAAGTCTTTTGTGCTGGAAAGAGCGGGCGATGTGCACCCCAAGCTGATTTCCGTTACCTATCCTGAGCATTTGGGAGAGAGGTTGCGCGAAAGACCCTCCGAAGCGGCTGCTATGCCTTTTCTGGTCTATTATCACCCGACCCTGGGGCAGGCGACGAGCAGTTACAACACCGCAGAGAACCTGAAAAGTCAGCAAGACGGCAACTATTACCCCTATGGATGGGATTTTCTCTTCCATGTCTTCTGGAAATACCTCTCTTACCGGGGCTACTCGGTCAATATGGAGTATTCCATGGGGCTTGCCTATCAGTTGGCGGCATCAGGCAAAGATGTGGTGCTTATAATTCCGGTTTTGAGCAAGCAAGATGCCATCAATGTGGGGGATTTTAACGATCCGGGCAAATCGCTCGACCTGCTCAGAAGCATCCAGCAGTTTGTGGCAACCCAGGAGCGGGTAAGACCTGCCGCAGATGTGGGTCGTGTGGCCCTGGCCGGATTCAGCAACGGTAATAACATGGTTACCTCTATGCTGGCCCGCAACCACCTCTATCTGAGGCAGTTTGTGAAAGAAGCCTATATGTTTGACGCTCCGGCTACTCCGGGAGTCAGTTGGATTAATGCGGCAAAAGTATGGGCAGGCACAGACACGAGCAAAGTAATCCGGATCTATGCCCAGTCGCAGTTTGTCAACAGCCGGGATATTACAGGCGGAGCCGCCCTGCGTTCGGGGATCGCTGTGAACCACCCTGCGCGGCCCTGGTCTGTGGCCCTGCTCGACAGGCCCTACTGGAGTCCGCTGGTGCAGATACACGAACCGTCTTCGACCGACTATTTCCAGAGCCGCACCTACTGGGCCATTCACTCCATGATTCCCGCGACCATGCTCACGGATGCATTAAGCCGGAGCCGATTTTAACCTTATCACTCACCTTCCCATCAACCCAACATATATGAATACGTATCGAACTCTGATCCTGGCGCTCCTCTGCTGGCTGGCGCCTGTCAGTATGGCCCTGGGCCAGCAGATTCTCTTCGACAAAGGCGTGCGCATCGGGCAACTGACCGCCTTTCCGGAGATCAGCAATCCCAACAATTACTATTATCTGCCCGACAAAATCGAAGTAGCCAAACACCCGGACGGCAAACCGATGTTTTCTTTCATCCGCTATGTGCGCAATTCGGCCCCTGCCGCAGGCTCTGCCGCAGCGGTTTCCGAGGCCAGCAACGCGGGCGGTGTTCTGCATGTGCTGGTGAACCTGAATGTCAGCCCCGAAGTCATCCGCGAATCTGAGCGCGAACTCCAGCGCAAATTTGGATCTGCCCGTATCATTGGCCCGGTCATTTACAAAAGCGGAAAAATTGCGCTGATCTCTTCCGTCATTGGTACAGATGGCGAAATGACGCAAAAAGTGGTCGGTATTGGCAATGCGCCGATCATGGAAGGGCAAAAGGCTGCCGTGTCCGTTTTGCTGACCAAGCAGGGCGCAGACATCCTCTGGGCCACCTTCCAGACACCGACGCCCGACCTGAGTTTTGCTTTCGAAATGGACGCAAGGGGCTATTTGTCACCTAAAAATGTGCGGATAGAAGCCGATTTCGAGCAGATTTACCGCAACCAGACCATCGAAGCCGCAGTGGTAAGTCCTGTGCTGGCAGCGGAAATTAACCTCGCCTTTGAGCAACTGAGCAACAGCGGCGCGATTAAAGTAACACAGATTGGCGAAGACGCAGACCTCAACAAACTGAAGGAAACAGCTTATAATCAGCTGGTTAACCTGATGTTTGACCGGGTAGGCGGCCAGAGCGCAACCGACCTCAACAGCGTGCTGCCGGGCAACAACCGCTCCATGCTCGACCGGGCCACCGATATGCTCTCCCGCGCCCGCACCGAAGCGCGTGAGGAAAACAACCGCGCGGAAGAAGCCGCTGCTGCCGAGCGCCGCGCCCGTTCCAACGCCCGCCGGGCCATTCTCGACGAATACCGCTCCCGTGGCCAGACAGCTCCTGCATGGCTGAGAGACACCACTGGTACGCCCACCGATAATGTGCAGCGTGTACCTGTGCCGAGTTTTGCCATTGCTGCTTCCTTCCGCCTCAAAGAAGTGCGCCGCACCGGAAAGTACCTCATTGACCTGAACAAATACACCGAAGACCAGCGTACCTTTCCCTTCAGCGAAAACGTAGGTAATGTACTCAAAACCTGCCCTACCTGCTTTTCGAGTGTGAACCTCGACGATCCGCTCTACAAACAGCGCGACATCCACGTGCGCCTCGTAGATGTAAACAATGAGGACTTTGGCACCTATATCAGCAGTGTGGAAGTGCTGATGCGCAAAAAGCACGAAAACGGAGAGATCACCAACGGCAATGTCATCATCAGCAAGGAGGCATTTAACACGCTGGGCAATGACTTTCCGATGCAGTATGGCTGGAAAGGCGACAATAACCGCGACAAATGGCTCAACTACGAATACCGCACCCGCTGGGTATTCAGTGGGGGGTTTTCAGTCGAAACGGAGTGGAAACCCGTGCAGTTTGCCAGCATAGACCTCGATCCGCCGCTGTCCAAAAAGACCATTTATGTCGAAATGGACCCGGATATGATCAGCGCTGAAAACATCCGGGCGGCAGAAATCAAGCTCTATTACAAAAACGGAGACAAGGAAAATGTGAAAACGGTCAATATCAAGGCCAGCGACAATATCCTCTCCAAAAGTGTAGAGCTGGTGCTACCCCGCAGCGCCGAGGACTACCAGTATGAAATTACCTGGTTTGTGAAGGGAAAAGAGCCTTTCAAAACCGCCCGGAAAAGCTCCAACCTGGGATCGCTGTATCTCTATTCCCTTTAACCCATGTTCAACCGAAAATAACGATCACATGAAAAAGGTCCTTTTGTTCATCGGGTTTTGCCTGCTGCTAAGCCCTCATATCTATGCGCAAAAAGTGTGTGCAGCCAACAACCTGCTCACGCTCAACCGTCGCCAGGATGCCAGTGTAAGCTCTCTGCTGAGCCAGGTCGAGGAGTATGTGTCCTCGTATATACGCAATTATCCTTTTAATCCCCAGTTGCACCGCAGTGCGATCACGATTCCAGTGGTGGTGCATGTGGTATATAAAAATGCTACGGAGAACATCTCTGACGCGCAGATCAATGCGCAGATAGACATCTTAAACCGCGACTACCGCATGCGCAACACGGCGGAAATTAACGCAGCCCCGGCAGCTTTCCGTCCGCTGGCGGCAGATTGCTACATTCAGTTTCAACTGGCGCGCCGCTCTCCGACCAATGCGGCCACGACGGGCATCACCCGCACCAGCACCACCGTTGCGCGGTTTAATTACTCGACTGACAACATCAAAACCACCGTTCCACCCTGGGATACCAACCGCTACCTCAATATCTGGGTAGGGGACATTTTTGATGACGATCCGGGTGGGTTCGGCAACGGGCTGATGGGCTACGGCACCTTTCCGGGCATGACCTCCGTGCAGGGTGTGGCGATGGACTACATGTGGTTTGGCACCGGAGGCAATCCCGCCAACAAAGGCCGCACGCTTACCCATGAGATGGGGCACTTTTTTGACATCAACCATATCTGGGGAGATGCTGCCTGCGGCGACGACCACATCGCAGATACGCCTACCCAGGCCGCCAGCAACTCTGCCTGCCCCACTTTCCCGCATGTAAGCTGCTCCAATGGTCCCAACGGCGACATGTATATGAACTACATGGACTATACTGCCGACGACTGTATGTGTATGTTTACCCCCGGACAGCGCGCCCGGATGATCGCCACGCTCTCTCCGGGTGGCCCCCGCGCCTCACTGGCGACTTCCACAGCGCTGATTCCGCCGACGGCTGTTGCTGTCAACTGGACCGACATTTTCCTGATGCCCCAGACCAGCGAATACCCTTCCTGGAAAGCCTCTCTGGCGATGCTGCGGGGCTGGGCGACCCAGACTTCGGAGGACTACAACCAACTGATCCGCGATGTGTCGGGCGACTCCCGCCGATATATCCGGGGCATTCCCAATGAACTTTCGGAAGCTATTTATGCCCTGCACCTCAACCGGGGAACCCAGGAAATGACCGCCTGCTACAGCGCCTCTGGCTTTATGGAATTTGTCCGCGGAGGACCTGTCGTGCTCATATCTGCGTCATCTACAGAGTTTTATGGTCTTGCCGTAACGGGAATGGCCGTAGATGCTACCTCCGGAAGAGCCCTTCTGCAGATCAAAGATCCGATGTCCATTGGCCCAAGGGGATTTTTTATGACCGATTCCCGTGGGGCAGAATACTCGGTGGACTACAATGAATTTATGACCCAGATGCTGGAAGAAGCCGTCCGGGCCAACAAACACATCTACATGGTGCGGACCGAAAGATCCAGCGGCAGCTAATTT
>RDXT01000322.1 GCA_004292985.1 Bacteroidota bacterium | reverse complement strand
AAGCGCGACATCTGCTCCCAAAAACCCTACCGCCAGTGGCTCAACGAGCACAAACTCAGCCTCGAAGAGCTGCCTGAGCCTGAAATCCCGGTTGAAAAAGAGTTTCCTGCACAGCAAATCCTCCAGCGCCAGCAGTTGTTCGGCATTAGCTCCGAAGAACTGAAGGTGATTCTCACCCCCATGGCCCGCGATGGCGAAGAGCCTGTCGGCTCGATGGGGGCAGACACCCCGCTGGCAGTGCTTTCGGACCAGGCGCAGCACATCAGCCATTATTTCAAACAGCTGTTTGCCCAGGTCAGCAACCCGCCGATTGACCCTATCCGCGAGCGCTCGGTCATGTCCCTGCGCACCTGGATCGGCGGTTCGAAAAACATCTTCGACGAGCGGCCCGAACAAGGCATGCACATCGCGATCAAAACGCCGGTGCTGACCAATGCTGAAATGAGCAAAATCCGCCACATTCAGCATCCGGAATATCGCAGCGCAACGGTAGATGCCGTTTTTCGTCCCGGAGAGGGCCTCGAAGCAGCCATAGACCGCGTGAACCTGGAGGCCGAGGCCGCCATCCATGCCGGGGCCAGCATCCTGATCATCAGCGACCGCAAAGCCAGCGAAGAATGGGTGCCGATTCCCTGCCTGATGGCCGTGGGCGCTATCCATCACTCGCTGATCGCCAAAAACCTGCGTTTCCAGACCGCATTGATCGCCGAAACGGGCGACGCACGCGAGGTGCATCATTTCGCTACCCTCATCGGCTACGGCGTGGTGGCGGTAAATCCCTGGCTGGCCTTTGAAAGTATCGCAAAACTCTCTGCCTATGTGCCTGAACTTGAACACTTTACAGAGGCAAAACTGTGCAAGAACTATATAAAAGCCATTAACAAAGGTCTGCTGAAGGTATTCTCCAAAATGGGTATTTCCACGCTGGAGTCTTACCATGGCTCGCAGATTTTTGAGATTCTGGGCATTCGCACTTCGGTGGTTAAAAAGTGTTTTACGGGCAGTATTTCCCGGATCGAAGGCCTGGGCTTTGATGACATTGCCCGCGAGGCCCTGACCCGCCACCAGCTGGCGTACCCGGGCGAACATTCACCCCGGCAGGAGCACCTTGAAGTGGGAGGCCTCTATCAGTGGAAGCAAAACGGTGAAGCACACCTGTTTAATCCCAAAACGATCCACCTGCTCCAGCATTCTTCCCGGACCAACAATTACACCTTATATAAAGATTACGCCGCCCACATCAACCACCAGATGAAGCGGCCCATCACCCTGCGCAGCATGCTCGACTTTACGGATGCTACGCCGGTACCGATTGAAGAGGTGGAGCCGGTCGAAAGCATCCTGCGGCGCTTCGCTTCGGGGGCGATGTCCTTCGGCTCCATTTCGCATGAGGCGCACAGCACGCTTGCCATTGCCATGAACCGCATCGGCGGCAAAAGTAACTGCGGCGAAGGCGGCGAAGACCCGATGCGCTACGAGCGTCTGCTCAATGGCGATTACATGCGCTCGGCGACCAAGCAGATTGCCTCAGGTCGTTTTGGCGTAACGAGCTACTACCTCAGTGAAGCGGAAGAACTGCAAATCAAGGTGGCTCAGGGTGCCAAACCCGGTGAGGGCGGTCAGCTTCCCGGCCACAAGGTGGATGAATGGATCGGACGCGTGCGCCATGCCACACCCGGCGTGGGCCTGATCTCTCCCCCACCCCACCACGATATTTATTCGATCGAAGACCTCGCGCAGCTCATTTTTGACCTGAAAAATGCCAACCGCCATGCCCGGATCAGTGTAAAACTGGTTTCTGAGGCGGGCGTGGGCACCATCGCGGCAGGCGTGGCCAAAGCGCATGCCGATCATATCCTGATTTCGGGACACGACGGCGGTACGGGCGCTTCGCCGCTCAGTTCCATCCGTCATGCGGGCCTGCCCTGGGAACTGGGCCTCGCCGAGGCACACCAGACCCTGCTGATCAACAACCTGCGAAGCCGCGTAACCCTCCAGGTGGATGGTCAGATCCGCACCGGACGCGACATCGCCATTGCGACCCTGCTGGGCGCGGAAGAATGGGGCGTCGCCACGGCAGCCCTGATCGTGGAAGGCTGTATCATGATGCGCAAATGCCATCTGAATACCTGCCCCGTGGGTGTGGCCACCCAGGACCCCAACCTGCGCAAACTGTTTACGGGAACCCCCGAAGACCTCGTGAACTTCTTCACCTTCCTGGCCGAAGACTTCCGCGAGCACATGGCACAACTGGGCTTCCGCTCCGTAGCCGAAATGGTGGGCCGTGCAGATAAACTGAAGGTCCGGGAAGATATTCCCCACTGGAAGCTTAAAACGCTGAATCTCGCACCCGTTTTGTGGCAGGCACCCATCGAAGCGAATATCGGACGCAGCAAAATGATCGAACAGGACCACGGCATAGACCATGTCCTGGACTGGAAACTGCTCGAAGCCGCCCGCGAAAGCATTACGCATCTCAGTCCGAGCTTCCAGACCTACCCCATTACCAATGTGGACCGTTCTGTGGGCACCCTGCTTTCGCATGAAATCACCAAAGTGCACAAGGCAGCGGGCCTGCCCACAGAAGATACCCTCCACCTGAAGTTTCACGGATCAGCCGGGCAGAGTTTTGCGGCTTTCGGGACGCATGGCATCCGCTTCGAGCTGGAAGGCGATGCCAATGACTATGTAGGAAAAGGGCTTTCGGGGGCTAAAATTGCCGTTTATCCCGACCAGAATGCCACCTTCGAGCCGAATAAAAACATCATCATTGGCAATGTGGCCTTTTATGGAGCTACCTCCGGCGAAGCCTATATCCGGGGAATTGCCGGAGAGCGCTTTGCCGTGCGCAATTCAGGCGTGCGGGTGGTAGTAGAAGGCGTTGGCGACCACGGCTGCGAATATATGACCGGCGGAACGGTGGTGGTGCTCGGTAAAACCGGACGCAACTTTGCCGCAGGTATGAGCGGAGGTGTGGCCTATGTCTATGACCCCGACCAGGAATTTATTCCCCGCTGCAACCAGGAGATGGTGGACTTCGATCAGCTTGAGTATGAGGACATTGCAGAACTCAAAGACCTGATCCAGAAGCACTATTCCTATACCGGAAGCCGTATTGCGCTGAAACTGATGACAGACTGGGCCGCAGGATTTGACCACTTCATCAAGGTCATGCCGCGCGACTACAAGGCCGCCCTTGAAAAAAGGAGGCTGCACACCCCCTCTGTCAAAAAGATCGGCTAATCTGTTACGCCAACCCAGGGTCCATTTTTTCTCTATTACGCTATTTTCATTCCGTTATGTCTAAACCTACCGGATTTCTCGAATACAACCGCGAACTTCCCCGCAGCCGTGATCCCAAAGAGCGGATTGGCGACTTCAAGGAGTTTTATGAAAAAATGCCGGAAGAAAAATACCGCCAGCAGGCCCAGCGCTGCATGGATTGCGGGGTTCCCTTCTGTCATCACGGATGCCCGCTGGGGAATAATATTCCGGAGTTTAATGATGCGGTAGGAAGCGGCAACTGGATTTACGCCTATCAGATTCTCGATGCGACCAATAATTTTCCGGAATTTACCGGACGCATCTGCCCTGCGCCCTGCGAAGGTTCCTGCGTGCTGGGCATCAACAAGCCGCCCGTGGCCATCGAGCTGATTGAAAAGACGATCACCGAAAAGGCCTTTGAAGCCGGGCTGATTAAAGCAAAACCGCCCCTCTTCCGCACCGGAAAAAAGGTGGCTGTTGTCGGTTCCGGCCCTGCGGGTCTGGCCGCCGCCGCCCAGCTCAACACTGCCGGGCACTGGGTGACCGTATTCGAGCGCGATACCCATCCCGGAGGCCTGCTGCGCTATGGGGTACCTGATTTTAAACTCGAAAAATGGGTTGTCGAGCGCCGCGTACAGCTTCTGGAGCAGGAAGGCATTAGCTTCCGCTGCGGGGTCGAAGTGGGCAAAGACATTACTACGGAGGAACTGCGCAGCCAGTTTGATGCGCTGATCCTCTGCACAGGCGCACTTACGCCCCGTGACTTTCCGGCACCAGGCCGCGAGCTGAAGGGCGTTCATTTTGCGATGGACTACCTCACCCAGCAAAACAAGGCCTTAGGCGGCGAAGCTCCGGCGGAGGAGCCAATTCACGCCAAAGACAAACATGTGCTGGTGATCGGCGGCGGCGATACCGGATCGGACTGCATCGGCACTGCCAACCGCCAGGGAGCGGCCTCTGTTACCCAGATCACCTGGGGCGAAAAACCGCCTTCTGAGCGGGGCGCACACAACCCCTGGCCCGAGTGGCCGATGGTGCTGCAAACTTCTTCTTCACACGAGGAGGGCTGCGACCGTCATTGGTCCGTATTAATTAAGGCATTTGTGGGGGATGAATCGGGTCTGTTGCGTGCCCTCCGCGTGGTGGACATCCACTGGCATGAAGGCCGCAGGGGCTACGACGAAGTACCGGGCAGCGAGCGGGAACTTCCCTGCGACCTCGCCCTGCTGGCGATGGGCTTTCTGCACACGGAGCACGAAGGGCCTGTGGGGCATCTGGGCCTCGCGCTGGATCACAGAGGCAATGTCAAAACGACAAAGTACCACAGTTCGGTAGAAGGCGTCTTCGCTGCCGGTGATGCCCGCCGGGGCGCTTCGCTGGTGGTCTGGGCCATCTCTGAAGGCCGCGAATGCGCCCGCACCGCTGATACCTGGCTTATGGGCAGCTCGCGCCTGCCTGCAAAGGAGGAGTCGCTGACGAATGTGGCGAGCTGGGTGTAAGAGAGCAGGGTTTGAGGGGAAAGGTGTGGACAGGATTTACGGGATTAATAGGATGGGGTGTGTTTCGGATCGGAGACCGATCACAAGCGAGACCCACTATATGCCGAAGGCTACGGTCCAGAGGACCGGTATCTTTGTAGCAAGAAATGCGCGTTTTTTTTATTCTTACGCTCTTTTCCCGAAGGGCCATGCTTCGCAAAATACTGATAATCAAACACATAGAGCACATAGAGATAGTTTGTTTCGGGTCGGAGACCGCAACACGGGCAGATTCTTATTTTTCTCCGGAAAGTGTGTATTTTTCTACCCCGATCATCCGCACTTCTCCCTCCATGCACCTCCTCCTCGCCTGCTGGGCGCTTTACTACTTCCTCCACAGCCTGCTGGCGGCTCAGTCGCTTAAGCGCGCTTTTGCAGCGGCGTTTCCCGAATTTAACCGCTATTATCGCCTGATCTACAATCTGTTAGCGGCTGGCGGGCTTTTGCTTTTGATCGCAGCACAACTGAGAGTCACTTCAGCTCAGATATTGCCGGAGGGTATGCTGGGACAGGGACTGGGCCTGCTCTTCGTGCTGGCAGGTGGCCTGCTGGGTGCCGCCTCGCTGGCCCGCTATGACATGGGAGAATTTACGGGTATCCGGCAGGCACGCGCAGCGCAAACTCAGACAAGCGTATTGGTTACAACCGGACTCAACGGGGTGGTGCGGCACCCGCTGTATTTTGCTACGCTGCTGGCACTTGCAGGCTTTGTGTTATACCGGGGTCAGTGGGCCGACCTGCTCTTTGCGCTGCTTTCGGCTGTGTATATCTACATTGGCGCAGTCCTCGAAGAACGTAAACTCGAAGTAACATTTGGCGAAAGCTATCGTACCTACAAGCAAAAGGTCTCTATGCTGATACCTTATATTATATAGTATGAACGCCTACTTCCAGGACAAACTTGCTCACTCCATGAGCTATGCAGAATACCGGCACATGCTGGAC
>RDXT01000961.1 GCA_004292985.1 Bacteroidota bacterium | reverse complement strand
TTCGGTAATATAAAAAAAGTGAATAATTGGCCTTTTTATACAGCCCCGGAGCATACAGTGCACGATCATCCGGGCATTTTGATAGACATACTGCCTGTTTTCGTCGGCGAAAATATGGCTTCATTCCGCCCGGCCTTACGTATATTGCAGAGTTAAAAACCTACATCCTACGTTATGCTGCAATCCTGCCACAGATTTTTGCTGCTTTTTCTGTTTACGGGGACCCTTGCTGTCCGGGCACTCTATGCGCAGGGGCCTATGCCTTCGCGCAGCGCCGCCGAACTTCAGGCGATGCTCAACCGGACACAGGTGCTGGGAAGCGTACTCTACGTCGCTGCGCACCCCGACGATGAAAATACCCGCCTGATCACCTATCTGGCCCGGGGAAAAGGCTATCGCACAGCGTATCTCTCGCTTACACGCGGAGATGGCGGGCAAAATCTGATCGGCAGCGAGGCCGGACCTGCCCTGGGCGTTCTGCGCACACAGGAGCTGCTGGCTGCACGCAGGGTGGACGGCGGCGAGCAGATGTTCAGCCGCGCCTACGATTTTGGGTATTCCAAAAATCCGGAAGAGACTTTCCGGATCTGGGGCAAAGACTCGATTCTGGCAGATGTCGTATGGGCTATCCGGAAGTTTAAGCCAGATGTGATCATTACCCGCTTTCCGGGGCCGGAAAAAGGCGGCGGCGGACATGGTCACCACACGGCCTCCGCCATGCTGGCCCAGGAGGCATTTGCTATGGCTGCTGATCCGGCTGCTTTTCCGGAGCAATTAAAATACGTATCTGTATGGCAGGCCAAACGCCTGCTCTGGAATGCCTGGCAGCCTCAGGGAGGTGTTCCCGCGCTCGAAAACCTGATTTCAGTTGAAATTGGTGGATTCGATCCGCTTCTGGGCCGCAGTTATGGCGAAATCGCCGCCGAAGCCCGCAGCATGCACCGCTGCCAGGCATTTGGCGTAGCGCGTGTACGAGGTTCCGTAACAGAGTTCCTCCAGCATGAAAAAGGCGAACAGGCCAAAACGGACCTTTTTGAAGGGATCAATACTACCTGGGAACGGGTAGAAGGCGGCGATGCGGTTCAAAAATGGCTCCTCAAGGCCTGGCAGAGCTTTGATCCGGCACACCCGGAGCTGATTGTTCCTTATTTAAGTAAGGCCCTGCTGACGATGGAGGGCAAAGAAGGCTACTGGTATGAAGTGAAAAGGCGTGAAATACAAGAACTGCTGCTCTATTGCGCAGGCATCTGGATGGAAGTCAACAGCAGCGCTCCGGCAGTCGCACAGGGCGACTCGGCTGACCTGACGGCTTTTATTATCAAGCGCAGCAACGCCGCAGTTACCTTAAAAAGCATCTATTTCGGGTATCCCGGAGAAACCAACCCCTGGAATGCGCCGCTGAAGTCTTCCCAGACGATGGAGACCGCCAAGCGGAAGTTCATCGTCCGGGAC
>RDXT01000321.1 GCA_004292985.1 Bacteroidota bacterium | reverse complement strand
CCCCATCGGTATTCCGGTTAACAACTCAATAACAACAAAAATGAACCGGCTTATTGCGATTTTGGCTTTGGTTACGATCCTTTGCCTTGGGCAATGCTGCGCTCCGGGAGCCCTGGATGCAGGAGTGATGAAAAGCAAAGCCAGAGTGGTTGAACGGAATGAATCATCCCGGATTCAGAAAGGTTCGGTACGGGCACCTGTGACCCGCCCGACGAGTCCTGCCTCCTGCTGTTTCCCAACCCCGCTACGCGCGATGTGACGCTGGGCGTTATTCCTCCAGAAAATCCAGGTCCTTGCCATGCGTTTCGGCGATGGTGAGGATGGAGTAAAAGCCAATGATAAAGCAGATCAGGCCCACAACGGCTCCGGCGTGAATGGTGTTCAGGCTGGGTTTCAGGATGCCGTAGAGGCTGGTCATGCCGACGACCGTGCCGCGCACCATATTGGGAACTGTCGTTGCAGCGGTGGCGCGCAGGTTGGTGCCAAACTGCTCAGCGCCGATGGTTACAAACATGGCCCAGTAGCCGATGCCGAAGCCCATCCAGAGGCAGAGCATATAGAGTGCCTGAGCACTGCTGACCCCTGCGTAGAGAAAAACCAGGCAGCCGATCAGGGTAAATGCCATCATCAGGGCAACGGCTTTTTTGCGGGAATGCAGGGCGTGGCTGATAAATCCGCTGAGCAGGTCGCCGACGGCCAGACCCACATAACACCACATGATGCTGAGGCCGGGTTTGATCGGCTCGGCGATGCCCAGCGCCTTGCCAAATTCATTGCTGAAGGTGGACAAAATCCCGATCACAAACCAGGTGGGCAGACCAATGCCGATGCATTTGAGGTAGGTAAAGAGGCGCTTCCGCTGGGTGAAAAAGGAGAAAAAATTTCCCCGCTCGATATGCCGTTGCTCTTTGACACTGTTAAACATGCCCGACTCGAATACGCCGATCCGCAGCAGCAGCAGGGCGATTCCCATGCCTCCTCCGACAAAGTAGGCCCCCCGCCAGGAGAAGAGTTGCACCGTAAAATACGCTACAACGGCTCCGAAGAGGCCAATTCCGGCGACGAGCGAGGTGCCGATGGCCCGCAATTCTTTGGGCAGCACTTCGGAAACGAGGGTGATGCCCGCCCCCAGCTCGCCTGCCAGACCTACACCGGCAATGAAGCGCAGAATGCGGTAGGTATCGGGGTCCTGCACAAAGCCGCAGGCGATATTGGCGAGAGAATAGGTAATGATCGAGCCAAAGAGTACGGAGAGGCGCCCGCGTTTGTCGCCCATCACCCCCCAGAGGATGCCGCCCACGAGCAGACCGCTCATTTGCCAGTTGAGGATGCTCGCGCCGACACTCGACACCTGGTCTTCGCTGAGGCCCATCGCCCGGAGGCTTTCGAGCCGCACGATGCCAAAGAGCAGCAGGTCGTAAATATCCACAAAGTAACCCAGTGCGGCTACGATGACAGGAAGGCTGAAAAGAATGCGTATAGGAGTAGTTGGGGT
The DNA here is from genome assembly GCA_004292985.1 of Bacteroidota bacterium. GTDB lineage: Bacteria > Bacteroidota > Bacteroidia > J057 > J057 > RDXT01. The sequence goes on along the minus strand of RDXT01000321.1, from coordinate 4,271 downwards.
GCTCATTCGTTTTAAGGGATAGAAGAACGATAAAGATAAACCAACTTGAGAATAAACAAAACAGGGAGTTCAGTATGCGCTTTCCGGGGGCTACTGTTAATAACAGCGTGTTTTGTATTTTTTTCGTGCTGAGATATTTTTACGTTTGTAATATGACATTCGGAACTGCGCAATAGCCCCTTTATGGACATCTCTTCCCCCCGCAACTATGCTTCTTTTTTGAGGTACACACTGGCAGTTAGCGGGGTATTTTTTATTATGGGCGGGGTAGCCAACCTGATTTCAGCCGCAGATGTGTGGGATCCCCCCGTTTTTCGTGCCCTGATCGCCCTGATGATGATCGGTGGGGCTGTGCTCATCTACTATAAACTGTCCATTTCTCAGGCAGAGGCCTACGCCTTCGCTTCGGGGATGGTCTGTGTGGTCTGGGTGAGCCTGATGATGTACGCCAACCATCTGAATGTATTATATGTAGTGGCGGCTTCTCTGACAGTCTGCCTCTTTCCTTTTATTTTCAGCCGGCTGATCTACATCCGCTTGCTGCTGGGCAGCGCTATGCTGATCATGCCGGTGGCGGTGATAGCGGCCAGCGATCCTGTGCTGCCAACTGCAAGTGTAGCCAGCCTCCTGGTATTGCTGATCCTTGGCATGTACCTGATCGCAGCGCGCCTGATGAACTCACGGCAAACCCTCCTGCGCAACCAGCAGGAACTACAGGAAAAAGTCGCCGAACTTTCCGTCCTCAGCGAGCAACTCCGCCTGGCAGAAGAGCGATGGAGCTATGCCATTGATGGCAACCAGGACGGCGTGATTGACTGGAGCATTCCCGAAGACCACATGTATGTCTCGCCCTCCTGGTGCAAGATGTTTGGCTATGCACCGGAGGAAGCGCCAGTCAGGGGCGATGAACTGCTTGCCCTGCTTCATCCTGACGACCAGCGACTGTATGCCTTTGATCCTCTGGAGCATACGCAGGACAAGGACCCTTTTATGCGGGCGCAGTTTCAGTTGAGAGCCCGCGACGGTCAGTATAAACATGTGCTTTTTCGCGGGAAAATTGTCAGCTACAGCAAGGAAGGCAAACCTCTGCGCCTTGTGGGCACCCACGCCGATATTTCTGCACAGATTGGGGCAGAAGAGAAAATCCGTCAGAGCGAGCGGCGCAACCTGGCCCTGATCGATGCGCTGCCGGATATGATTTTTCAGTTGAACCTGGAAGGTGATTTTATCGGATTTAAGGCGGATAATGAAAGTGAACTGTTGCTGAAACCTGAAGATTTTATTGGCCGCCACGTGAGCATTATCCCTTTTCCTCCTGAAATACACACCTTGATGATGCAAAAAATCGAAGCGGCACGATCAGGGGGCAGGGTGGAAATATTTGAGTATTCAATCCCTATTGGCGGAGCATTTAAATACTACGAGGCGCGGATCGTAAAATGCGGGGAAGCTGAGATCGTGTGTATCGTCCGGGATGTTACCGATCGTCAGATGAAACATGCAGCCCTGGTCGAGGCCAAAGAGCGGGCCGAAGCGGCTGCCCGTGCGCGCTCGCAGTTTTTGTCCACCATGAGCCACGAAATCCGCACGCCGATGAATGCCGTCATTGGCATCACGCACCTGCTGGTGCAGGAAGACCCCAAGCCCGAGCAGTTAGACCACCTCAATACGCTTCGTTTTGCCGGAGAAAACCTGCTGGTGATTATCAATGACATCCTCGATTACAGCAAAATCGAATCCGGGCGACTTGAGTTTGAGAAAACAGACATCCCGCTCCCTTCCCTGAGTGCCTTTGTGGTGCGTTCTCTCCAGCAAAAAGCCGATGAAAACAACCTCAGCATGTCCCTGAAGGTAGATCCCCGGATTCCGGAGCATGTGATAGGGGACCCCACCCGCCTGAGCCAGGTGCTGACCAACCTCCTCAATAATGCCATTAAGTTTACGGAGCGGGGCGAGGTAAAAATGGAGATTTCGCTCGACAGACAAACGGACCATCAGGCCTTTATTACCTTTTCGATCACAGATACCGGCATTGGGATACCGGAAGACAAACTTTCGACCATTTTCGACAGCTTCACACAGGCCAGCGCCGACCATACCCGCAAATACGGAGGCACCGGCCTCGGACTGGCCATTTGCACCCGCCTGCTGGAACTCCAGGGAAGCGAACTGAAGGTGGTCAGTGAAGTGGATAAAGGCTCTACCTTTTATTTTACCCTGGGATTTGAACTTCCGGCGGACAGCAACAAAGCCCTCCGGGGTCACAGCGACTACGAGATTACCGACTTTAAAAGCCTCGCGGGTACGCGCGTGCTGCTCGTCGAAGACAACCTGGTGAACCAGAAAATCGCTGCGAAATTTCTGCAAAAATGGGATATAGAGGTCGAAACGGCGGTAAACGGAGAAAAAGCCCTCCTGATGCTGAGCGACCGCGCCTATGACGTGGTGCTGATGGACCTTCAGATGCCAGTGATGGATGGCTATGAGGCTACCAGCCGGATTCGCAGGCTCGATGGCCCTAAATCTGCCATTCCCATTATCGCCCTGACCGCCGATGCCATGCAGGAGGTCCGCAATGAAGTGATCGCTTCCGGGATGAATGATTTTGTAAGTAAACCCTTCAACCCCAGGGACTTATACCGGAAAATTGTGCGATTCCTCGGTGCGGGTGTACCCCCGGCGTAGGATAGCCCACTGCATGCCTTTATTATTGCATTGCGGAGAGAGAAAGGCCGGGCGTAGATTCAGGGCAAAATATCCCTCTATGAAAATCAGGCTTATCCTCTGCGCCTTCGCAGTCCTTTGTACATGCCTCCAGGCCCAGAACGGTCCCGAAATCTGGCTCCTTCCCTATGCAGAAATGGGCTTCAGCCGGGCCACTATGGCAGGTAATTCCCGCCTGCGCGACGATTTTATTTTCCCGAAAGTAACCCAGGGTTTTGACCAGAGCTACCGGGCAGGCCTGCGGGCAGAATTTCTTTTTTCACATGGCCTCGGCGTTTATACCGAACTCTGTTACCGCAGCTATATGCTCGATGGCAGCGTTGCCTATCCCTTTACCGAGCAACTGAGCATGAGCATCCGCCACCGCCGCAGCCATTTTGCGACCATTTCGGGCATTTTACACCATATCCCGGAGGCATTTGGCCTGGTGAGTATCCGCTACGGATTTGGCCTGCAAACCAATGTGCTCCCGGAGCGGGTTGCCCTTTTTCAATCCGCAGACCCCGGACCGATCGGCAGCGACCGCGCCATGGCTGTCGAAATCACTGCCCGCAGGCGGGTAAGTCCGGGTTTTCAGTCTTTTATCAGCCTGTATGCGCCTGCCGGACCGCGCAGCCGCTTTGGTGTAACGGCCTGCATCAACTGGCTGAACCCCCTGATGTACACGCTGTTGTATTATCCCAATGGCCTGGGAGTCCGCGCCGCCTCCGAAAGCCGGATGAACGTCGCACATTATACCCTCGGAATGGAGTATGGATTTTTGCTCAGCCCCCCCGTTTCACCATCGCAGTCAGCAGGTCGCGGTACGAAGGCTCTCCCGGCAGCAAGGAGCGCAGGTAGAGTTCATACAAAATGATGCTGTTATCTCCCACCTCGCTGCGGGGGATGGCCTCGGTAAAGTTGCGCCAGGCAGCGCGGAGAGAGATGTTTTTGCCTTCGCTGCGGGCGGTGATCATCCGCTGCATGATGTCTAAAAAACGCGCTGCGCGGGTATAGTCTTCGTCGCGGAGCAGGGTGCGGAAGTTGCGGCGGATGTCTTCGCTCAGGGCATCGGCACCCGGCATATTTCCGGTTTCAAATACATTTACCAGCTCAAAAATGCGGATATACAAACGCAGGCCCTCGTCGGCGGCACCATAGGCGCTGTGCTGCAAAATCTGGGCGACTGTTGCCTCCGCCTCCGGGTAGCTCCCGTAGCAGAACTGCTGGTCGGCCCGGCTGATGAGCAGGTACAGCTCGTATGCTTCGTTGCGCAGGATTTCCCGCTGGTTGAAGGCCTCATCGAGAACGGCGCTCGCTTCGGTCCAGTGGCCGTTGAGTTTCAGGTTATAGGCTTTGCGCGCATAATAGTGAAAAGCGAACTCCGCATAATTCTGGCGGTTGTAGAGCGCGAGGTCTTCGCCCAGGGCTTCGATTTCGGTGGCTGCCTCGCTGAGGTCGAGCAGTTTTTGCAGGGAGTTGATGCGCCATATCCGCAGCATGAGCCGGGTAGGGTGCGTCTCGCGGGTCTGCTCAAAATCTATCAGGGCCTGGCGGGCATATTCCGA
>RDXT01000943.1 GCA_004292985.1 Bacteroidota bacterium | reverse complement strand
GGGCGATTTAATCAATATGTAGAGGAGAGCATTTATGGCTATCAGCAGGAGATCCGCTTCCGGCAGCACCTGGAGATCGGCTATGAGCAGGTGGAAAAATGGGGCAATATCTCCATCGAAATAGATGCCTCTCACTACCTGCACAATGTCCAGCTGAACAATGTCGGTATCAATCCCAATATCGAATGGAATGTCTTCAAGGGGCTTAACCTCAACCTGAGCGCCTATGCCGAACTGAGCCGCGACCAGATCTTTTTGCCTAAGGGAGACGCCACCCCCGAAGAAGTGCTGCTGCAAATCCGCCAGCTAAAAACGGGATACTCCTACTTTGTCTATGGAGGCATCAGTTATACCTTCGGCTCTATCTACAACAATGTCGTAAATCCCCGCTTTGGGAGATAGGGCTAACCGGGCGAGCCTGTATTGCGGCCCCGGATCGGAGGAATCATCTGCCGCCAGTTGGGAGGTTTGGGTGGTTTGGGCGGGTGCTTTTTGAACCAGTCCAGCAGCCAGGGTAGTCCGGCCCCAGGTATCACTCCCGTCAAAAGCATGAGTATCAGCCCCGTAACAGATGTAAAATTGTACCATCCCAGTTCTCTGCCAGCAAACATCATCAGCACACTGCCGCCCAGGATCAGCCCCCTGCCCAGAAAACCCGCCTGCTCCAGCTTCGCATCACCCGCACCCTTGCGCATCGCCAGCACAAAACCGGAAATGACTGCGAGCAGGGAGATGATAAAAAAGGGAGGGCCGATGGGCATAAGCATGTATCTTGCACGAAGATAGCATTTACCCGCAAAGCAACCATAGCCCTGAAAATCAGTTAAGAATAATAAGGCCTTTACTGTCCCCATCTACTACCCCCTTCGCATGACAAAACGCTACCCGTATATCTACATACTCCTGCTCCGCACGGCCTTCATTGCAGCAGGGCTGCTGCTCGGCCTTGCCACAGGCCTGCGCGCGCAGCAGGCAGATACCCTCATCCGGGTCGGCGACCCGGCCCGGCCTGTGGTCGGAAAGAATATCACAGTGGCTGGCAAAGTGGTGGAACAAGGTAGCCTGGCACCCATTCCGGGACTGGCCATCCATATCGAAGGCAGCCGCGACACCCTCCGCAGCAACAAACTGGGCCTTTTTCTGCTGGAACTGCCCCAGGGCACCTATACCCTCTCGGTACTCCGCCGCGCAAGCAGCAAAGTGACCGTGAAACTCGAACTGTACAGCACTGGCAGCATCGAAATTGCCGTTCCCCTGGAAGTCCTTCAGCTTGAGGCAGTTGAGATCGCCGCCCGCGCCAATGATGCCAATATCAAGCAGGTAGCGCCAGGCATTACGGAGGTCCGCGCCATCGAATTCCGGGCGATCCCGGCCCTGATGGGTGAGATGGATGTGATCCGCTCTGTGCTCCTGCTGCCGGGCGTGAGCAACACGGGCGAAGGGGCCGGCGGATTTAATGT
>RDXT01000320.1 GCA_004292985.1 Bacteroidota bacterium | reverse complement strand
ACATGGCGGTGCATATTGAACCAGGTTTTGCTGTGGTCGAGTACCCAGCTGTCGGAGGTAATGGCTACCACATCTTCCATCCCGGCGATTTTTCGGTCAGGGTTGGCAGAAAGTTCGATTTTCCAGTCAAAATTATACTGCCGCGAAATGTCGAGCATCAGCAGTTTGAGGCGGCCACTGTTGGATACCGGGCTGTCGAGCAGCCAGAATACATGCTCCACCTCTAATTTTTGCAACGAAATGCCGATCATGGTCAGTGCAGGCTGTGTTTCTTCCACATCGCGGTAGGTGCCGTGCACACTGGCGATGTCGCGGTAGCAGTCGTCGCGGCAGTCGAGCACAATGCCACCCGCGAGGGCGCTTTCTACGGTAATCAGGAGGTTGTAGCCATCAATGACAAGCCTTCGTCCGCGCAGGCCTTCGGCCTCCATGCGCCGGATGCGGCGGGTCTGCCGTGCTTCGTCTGTGCAGCCTGCCCGCGCCAAAGCCCGCCGCTGCCGCTCGTCGAGGCGGTAGCGGTCGCCCACCAGTTTGAGGCTGGCATCGTCGGAGTAGCCACGGGAAATCAGCCAGGAATAGTCTTCCACTGCCTCATTGAGGACAGGAATCCATTTTTCGCTGAAAAGCCGGGGATCATTCGAGTGCTGACCCCGGTGGCGCTGCCGGGAGGACATAGGGGCTGAATTTGACAACAACATACGAAATCTCCGGCAACTGTGAGCGTTGGGCCTTGTCAATCCTTCCCAAACCACAAATTTACGTAAATTGCCCCCATGCTCCGAAGTGCCTTGTCTGCCCTGGTCCTCTGCCTGCTGCTGCTTTCCTGCGGGAAAAAGCGGGACATTCATCCTTCCTTCTATCACTGGAAAAGCGAATTTGCCCTCACAAAAGGCGAAACGGACTACCTGAAGCAGCTTTCGGTCAAACGGCTCTATGTCCGCCTCTTTGATGTCGCCTGGGAAGGTAATGCTGCCACACCCCGCGCGAGCCTCCGCGCCGATAGCAGTGCCTGGCAAACATGGGAGGTCGTTCCGGTGGTCTATATCACCAATGAGGTCATGCTCAGGGTGGATGCGGACGAGGTTCCGATGCTTGCACAGAAAATAAGCACCCGTATGCAGCGTCTGCTGGGAGGAAGGCAAGTGCCTGAAATACAGATAGATTGCGACTGGAGCGAGCAAAGCAGGGCCTCCTATTTCCGGCTCTTAGAAGAGATTCGCAAGGCATGGCCGGGGCCTACGCTTTCGGCGACGATCCGCCTGCACCAGGTCAAATATGCAGGCAGTACCGGCGTGCCACCCGTGGACAGAGGCATGCTGATGTTTTACAATATGGGCGACCTGCGCGACCCGGAGACGCAAAATTCGATCTTCGATCCCGAAACAGCCAAACCCTATCTGGGCGGTATCAAAACCTACCCGCTGCCGCTCGATGTGGCCCTGCCTGCTTTTTCCTGGGTGGTGATTGTGCGGCAGGGCAGGCCCATAGACCTCATTTCGCCCGCGCCCGTGCAGGAACTTCGCGACACTTCGCGCTTTCAGGCTTTTACAGATCAGCGATTTCGCGTAGATTCGGGCACATTTCTGAATGGCGTGTACCTCTATGGCGGCGACGAGCTGCGGATCGAGCAGGTGGACTACTCCCTCTTGCAGGAAGCCGCTTCACTTGTTGCCCCGCTGATCCGGAATCCCGACATACACCTTGTATATTATCATCTGACTCCCCAGACTGCCGAACAATATCCGTATGAAAGCCTTGAAGCCATTACTCGTATGTTTGATTAGTATCTTCCTGATTACCAAGCCTTTGCAGATTTCGCGGGCCTGCTCCTTCGAGCCGGAAGACTATATCGCATACTATTCGCTCTTTGATCCCTCCCTCAGCAACATGGAGGACTTTAATGCCCTGCATGTGAGTTTTGACCGCTACTACAGCTATGACTGGTTCAACAATGTAGAAGCCAAACAAAAAGACAACCTGAAAGAGTGGCAGCAATATGCAGGCGCTCAGGCAAGTGCCGCCGACATCGCGCTGGTGGTTTATACATTGAGCAGGGAGGATATGAACCAGGCACAAAACTGGCTTCAGAAAAAAGGCAAGGGTAAACTGCCCGAATCGCTGAGTGCGTCAAATACCTTTCTTCAGGCCCTCAACAAAAGCCGGAATACCGACGCTGCCGACTATCTGCTCTATGCCAAACGCTGTGAGCCTCAGGTAACGGTGGACCCCGAAAGCTGGGATCCGCCCGCCTGGGACCTCACCGAAATGGCCCGCCTCGTTACTGAAGGCAAAAATAAATATGCCCAGACCCAGGACCCCTTCCTGAAAATGCGCTATGCCTTTCAGGTGGTCCGCCTCGCCCATTACTCCGGGCAGCTCGAAACCTGCGTGAAACTCTTCGACGAACTGGTATTGCCCCTCAAAAACACAGGCCTGCTCTACTGGTGGAGCCTGGGGCATAAGGCAGGCGCCCTCCAGGACCTCAACCGCCACCTCGAAGCCGCGTATCTGTTCTCACAGGTCTTCGAAAACTGCCCCAGCAAGCGCATTCAGGCCTGGCAAAGCCTTTCGGTGGAGAGCGACGAAGAATGGGACAGTGTGCTGACCTATTGCAAAACGCCCGCTGAAAAAGCCACCCTCTATTTTATGCGGGGCATTAATATAGACAGCAGGGCCTTAGACGAAATGAAGGCCATTTATGCGCTCGATCCTGCTTCGGATAAAATTGCATTTCTGATGTCGCGCGAGATCAACAAGCTCGAAAGCGACTTTTTCGGATGGGACTTCGATTTCGCTTTTCCGCTGAAACAAAGCTACAAAGAGCGCTCCACAGCCGAGTCCCTGGCCTACCTCAATGAACTGTATGCATTTGCCGACCTCTGCGTGAAGGAAAATAAAATCCGCAAAGGTCCGTTTTTCCGCATGGCACAAGGGTACCTGGCCTTTATGCGGAGTGATTTTGACAAAGCAGATGCCCTTTTTGCCGCAGTCGCCACCCAAAGCAGCGACGCCAGAGACAAAACCTATGCAGGCTTTTACCGCTGGGTAATCCGCCTCAGCCGCCTGACCAAACTCACCCCTGCCGACGAACTGCGCCTCTATCAGGAGATGAAAAAACTGCCCTTTGCCGAGGACGAACCGCACCAGCTCAGGCTCAAATCTTCGCAATACCTCTTCAAAACCTATGCCCGCCTCTATAAAGTGGCCGGAGCGAAAGGAAAGGCCTATCTCTGCACCCAGACCTATTATGACCTCCTGATGTACCCCGACAAGGCTGTGGTGTACGACATTCTGAAATGGCTGGATGGACTTCAGACCCGCAAACCCAACGAGCTGGAGCTGGAACTGATCTCCCGGATAGATGCCAGCCAGGCCCGCAACCTGATGCTGGAGATGAAAGCTACCCTGCTCATGCGCGAGGGTCGCTGGAAAGAAGCCATTGCGATCTATGAAAAGCTGCCCCAGGAGGCGCTGGCGATGGTTACGACGTATAATATTCCGCTCGATCCCTTCCAGGGTTTCCCCTCCGACTGCGTAAACTGCTGGGAAGTCGGCACCGGTGACAGCCCCTATAACCGCCTTACGTTTGCCCGCAAAATGGTCGAACTCGATGCCGAAGCCCTGCGCAAGCCCTCGGCGGAGGTGTTTATGAAGCTGGGAAATGCTTGCTACAACATGACCTACTTCGGCCCTGCATGGATGGCCACCGCCTATTATCGCAGCGGCGGTTCGATCTGGGTATTTGATGCAGAATCGAATGATGAATGGGCCGTCAAAGAGAAAAACAGCCTTTTTGTGGATATGACCCGCGCCGAGGCCTATTACCGTAAAGCGATCGCACTGACCACCAAAAATCCTGAGCTGGGCGCTGAGGCTACCTTTATGGCCGCCAAATGCCGCCAGAACCAGTTCTATCTCGATGGATACAGCGACTGGGAAGAGGAAGACCTGAAGCGTAAGCCCCTGTACCGCAAGGACTTTGACGCGCTGATCGCCAAATACAAAAAGACCCGCTACTATGAGCGGGCCATCGGCGAATGCGGATTTCTGGATACCTATTCGTATGGGAAGTAGGGAATAGGGGTAATAGGGAGTTTAGTAATTCCAGAGGTGGTGTTCGAACTCGATCAGTTCCTGGCGGCGGCGCTCAGCCTCGGCGAGGGTCTGGATCGGGTTGCCACCGACGCTGATCATAAAGCTGTCGAAGATGCGCAACTCAAATGCCTCGGCAATCGAGCGGGCTTCGGCATCGTTAAAGCGGTTTTGCCACTGGGTATTCTCTAATTGCTCGAGCACATCCTTCCACATAAAGCGGGCGAGCACTTTTTCGGGCAGCGCTCCGCTGGGATCCACCCAGATAACCTCAAAATAGGCGATCTGATAGACCATGCTGGAGGTGTTTTTGTCAAAAATCCAGTCTTCGACCATGTGAATGACCTCCTCATACGCCATGAGGTCGGGTTGCCAGGCAGCAGGCGGCGGCAGATCCGACTGCACAGGTGCCAGGCCCCATTCATCCTGCACAGGTTCGGATGCAGGCTGGTCGAAGCTGGCAGCCCACTCATCGCTGGCAAGCGAATCTTCTGCGTATGTCTCTTCGTTTACGCCCGTCAGCGCCTGGTCCCATTCCTGCATTTTTCGCGTAATGTCCTCATATGCAAGGGTTTTCTCCCAGTTGTCGGGATCGTATGCGAGGTATTTGCCTGCTTTAAGGCCATTGATTAGGGAGGCGACAATGCCGTTGGTTTCGGTAAAAAGACCGCCGGGGCTGTAGGCAGCCGCTTCATGCGCGATCAGGGGCTTGTTGATTTTTTCTGACAGGACGAGGCGGTTTACCACGCGGCGACGCCAGAAATGGTCTTCAGGACGAACATGGGGCTGCGCAACTGTCTGAAGAGCCGCCAGAAGCAAATACGCTCCGGCGAGCGTGCATAACAAGGGATTTCGAGTCATTGTGAATATCAGGTTAATAAATTCCCGGAAGGTATGCGTGCTTCATGCCAATGAAACACCCATCGCGCTTCATACCCTACCGAAGCGCCGCTTTCCGGAAGATTTACCGACCGTCCACTACCTGAATCCGGACTACGCCTTTTACCCAGCGGGCCTGGCGTTTTTCTCCCGGCACCACCAGACGATAGGGACCGTCCCCCTCACTGAGGGGCTTGCCGTTTTCGACATCTGCCAGGATAACAGAACCTTCGCTAAAGCCCGGATCGAGTTCCGGAAGGCTGAATACCACCTGATATCCGTCCTCGCCTGTAACCTGCACAAAGCGGGTGAGGCCCTTGCCCCGCAGGTCTTCTCCGATGGCAAGGCCTGCTTCTTTCAGGATTCCAATCAGCGGAATACCCTCAAAACGGGTGTTGGTGCCATCTCTGCGCTCTACCTGGATATTGACGCGGGGCATTGCAGAAAGTTGCTCCGGTGTAAGAGACAGACTATGAAGACCTTCGCCGCTTACTGCCAGTACGCCATGGTCAGGCCACGCAGTTTTTTTTATAAAAGGCGAAATGAGGATGGCAAGAAACAGGAACGCTGTGATAGCCAGCGCATATTTTTTGATGATTTCCATGAGCAAGTACGTCAGATATATGCTAAGGTAATGGATTTTTTACATCATTCACAAATCGTAGCAAGCGGAGGTAACTTTTTCAGGCCGCGTTTCGTTATATTAGGTGCGTGAAAAGAGTACTGGCATATACACTTTCTCTCTTCTATCTTACATCAAGTATAGGAGTGAGTTTGCATGTGCACGAGTGCATGGGGCGCATCCGTTCCGTTTCTCTCTC
>RDXT01000942.1 GCA_004292985.1 Bacteroidota bacterium | reverse complement strand
ACTCTGTGAATGGTATGGGTGGTTACGACGTGAAAGTGAACGTACGGGGCGGTGGAATCACCGGTCAGGCCGAAGCCACCCGGATGGCCATCTCACGCGCACTTGTTGAGATGAACGCTGAGTTCCGTCCTGCTTTGAAAAAAGAAGGCTTTCTCACGCGTGATTCACGCATGGTTGAACGTAAGAAATACGGTCGCGCTAAGGCTCGTCGGCGGTTCCAGTTCAGCAAGCGTTAATTTCAGTTGGCAGTTTTCAGTCAGCAGTTGGCAACCCTCAGCGGTCCACCTGCATACTGCCTGCTGCTTACTGTCTACTAAATTCGTCCAGACTGCTCTTAGATGATGCCGACGAGCGGTGCTGCGTACAGTTATCTCATTCCATATTTTCAAAACGAAAATGGCACAGATTGAATATAAAGACCTCTTGGACGCCGGTGTGCATTTTGGCCACCTTACGCGCAAGTGGGACCCCCGGATGGCTCCGTATATCTTCATGGAGAAAAACGGCATCCACATTATCGACTTGAACAAAACGCTTGCCAGCCTCGACCAAGCCTGCGACGCCATCAAAGGCATCGTGCGCTCAGGCCGCAAAGTGATGTTTGTCGCTACGAAGAAACAAGCTCAGGAGATCGTAACCGAAGAGTCGCGTCGCCTTAAAATGCCTTATGTTACCGACCGTTGGCTGGGTGGTATGCTCACCAACTTCGCCACTGTGCGGAAGTCGATGAAAAAGCTCCAGACGCTGGAAAAAATGTTGAAGGACGAAACAACGGCCAGCAACATTGCCAAGCGTGAGCGGTTGACTATGTCGCGTGACCGGGAAAAATTAGATCGCGTATTGGGTGGTATCGTGGACCTTACCCGTCTGCCAGCCGCCCTGTTTATTGTGGACGTAAAGCGCGAGCACATCGCCGTTGCCGAAGCCAAACGCCTGGGTATCCCAGTGTTTGCCATGTGCGATACGAACTCAAACCCCGATGCGGTCGATTTCCCGATTCCAGCCAACGACGACGCCTACAAGTCGATTGCACTCATTACACTGGCCATTGGCCGGGCCATCGAAGAGGGCCTCATGGAGCGTAAGCAAGACAAAGACGATCAGCGCGTTCAGGAAGAAGAAGAGGCAAAACGCGCTAGTGATGCCCGTATGATAGCTTCCGAAGGTGCTGACGTTCCTGCACCCGTAGCCGTTGCGCCTGTAGCTGTGGCTGATGCGCCTGCCGAGGTTGCACCAGAGGTTACGGCACCAGCCGCTGTTGCCGAAGGAGAGCAGGCCGAATAAATACAGCGAACAGCGATCAGCCAACAACGACCAGTAAATGGGTATTCCCCAAAACTGTTCTCTGCGTACTGATATCTGTTCTCTGAAAAAAGTAGCCCGTAGTCAGCCGCTATGGGCTACTTTTCTATAGTTCCAATCCGAGTGTCGGGTTACACATTCTTTTGACAACCGTTTAACTTA
>RDXT01000319.1 GCA_004292985.1 Bacteroidota bacterium | reverse complement strand
AAACCCTATGATGTGAGCATCGCCGCACCCGGCTCGGACGACAGCTATTTTATCTCCGACCGCGGCGGCAGCAGCCTCAACCTGAAGCTGAAATCCATCGAAGGCATGGCCACCTATCCCCGTACCCTCCGCATCGAGGCCAAAGCCACAGCGCTATTCACCCTTGAATTTCCCAAAATTCCGGATAACGTGGGCTATATCAACCTGATCGAAGGCAAAGGCACCACCGGAAATGAATGGAACTTTTATGGGATCGATCTGACGAAGTAATCCCGCAGATAAATAAAAATGAGTCAGTCCAAACGCCTGGGCTGACTCATTTTTTTATACCCCTCTCCCTGCCTGCCACAGGCTTGCGCGTCTCCCATTTTGACAAACAGATTTTACCTCTTACATTCCCTCTTCCAACCGAAGAGATATGTCCGTTTTACCCTCCCGCCTCAATCCCCACAGCCCGGCCTTTGCCGAAAACCGGGCCGCCAACCTTGCCCTGGCAGAAAAACTGCATAAAAAACTGGAGGAAAGCCGCTTTCAGGGGCAGGAAAAGTATATCGAACGGGCAAAAGCAGCGGGAAAACTGCTGGCAAGGGAGCGTATCGAGCTGCTGCTGGACCCGGATACGCCTTTTCTGGAGCTGCTGCCCCTCGCAGGGATCGAGCGAAAGGGCAATACAGCCGTAGGTGGTACGCTGATAGGGGGCATTGGGGTGGTCAGCGGAGTGCTTTGCCTGGTAACGGCCAATGTAGCCACCATCAAAGGCGGTGCAATAGATTATATTACCCTGCAAAAAGGCTTCCGGCTCAATGAAATTGCCTGGGAAAATGAACTTCCGGTGGTAAACCTCGTAGAGTCTGCCGGAGCCAACCTGCCAGAGCAGGCACAGATATTTAACCAGGGCGGGCGCAATTTTCGCGACATTACCCGGCGCTCGGCGAAAGGCCTGCCGACCATTTCGGTCGTGATGGGCAACAGCACAGCAGGTGGCGCCTATGTGCCCGGCATGTCGGACTACACGATTTTTGTCAAAGATCAGGCGAAGGTATTTCTGGCCGGACCTCCGCTGGTATATATGGCCACCCGCGAGGTAGTGGACGATGAGACCCTCGGCGGCGCGGAGATGCACAGCCGTATTTCGGGCATAAGCGACTATCTGGCTGAGGATGAGCACGATGCGATTCGTATCGCAAGGGAAGTCCTTCATTCCATCCGGCATACCTTTCCGCTGCGCCCGTCGCCGGAGGGCTTCAGCGAACCCCTGCACAGCATCGCAGACTTGCCGGGCATCATTCCGGCGGACCTGCGGCAGCCCTTCGACGCCCGCGAGGTGATCGCCCGTATAGCGGACGGTTCTGATTTTCACGAGTTTAAGCCCGAATATGGGGCTACGCTCGTCTGTGGCTATGCCCGTATCCACGGCTACCCGGTGGGGATCCTGGCCAATAATGGCGTATTGTTTTCAGAATCAGCCCAAAAAGGCACGCAGTTTATCCAGCTTTGCAACCGCAGCCGCACGCCGCTCATTTTCCTGCAAAATATTACGGGTTTTATGGTGGGCAAACAGTACGAGCAGGAAGGCATCATTAAATATGGCGCACAGCTGATCAATGCCGTATCCAACAGCCAGGTTCCCGCCATTACCCTCATGATGGGCGCATCCTTTGGCGCGGGCAACTATGCCATGATGGGCAGGGCCTACAATCCCCGCTTTTTATTTTCCTGGCCCAACAGCCGCATTGCCGTGATGGGGCCCGAACAACTGGCGGGCGTGATGGGAATCATCCAGCGGGAGGCTGCGGAAAAATCCGGGAAAGTATTTGACGAGCAGCAGGCCGCCCAGATGCAGCAATTTCTCCAGATGCAGGTAGAGCAGGAGTCAAATGCTTTTTATGCCAGCGGCCAGCTCTGGGACGACGGAATCATTGACCCCCGCGAAACGCGCAATGTGCTGGGTTTTACCCTCGCTGTGGTGAATAATCAACCCATCGAAGGCACGGAGTCGTATGGAGTTTTCCGGATGTGAGTTTCAGATTTCAGTACAATCTGTAACTTCGTGCCTGTATTAATTCTCTTTATGCTAATGAACACAAAACGACTCGTAGCTTCGCTGCTGGCATGTTCGGCCCTGCTGACCTTTGCGCAGCCTCCCCAGAACTGGCACCACCTTTCGCCCGAAAAAAATACCTGGGCAGGCATCGCCACTGAAGAGGCTTATGAGCTTCTGAAGGGAAAAACGGCCCAGCCAGTGATTGTGGCAGTCATTGACGACGGTACAGACTATCTGCATGAAGATCTGGCCGGAAATATCTGGGTAAATGAGGATGAAATTCCGGGAAACGGTCTCGACGACGACAAAAATGGCTACATAGACGACATTCACGGCTGGAATTTTATTGGCACGGTTCAATATGACAACCTGGAGCTGACCCGGCTCTACCGTTCGATGCGTATTCTCTATGAGCATGCCGATCCGAGCCGCCTTTCGGTAGAAGAAAAGAAAAAATACGACTATTATCAGGAGATTCGCCATGCATTTGAGGAAAAAAGGGATGAAGAGCGGACCAATGCTGCCCAAATGGGAGTGATTGTGGGCTTTGTAAAAAAAGTAAAGGCCTCCAATAATGGGATATTCGACAAAAAGACCCTCAAAGCCTATGTTCCTGACAGCGACAATGATATCCGCCTTCAAAAACGCCTGCTCACGCTCATGAAGCTGGGGCTTCTCCCGGAAGATTTTGGCGATCAGGTAGGCGAAATTGAGGAAGAGATCAATGCATCTGTCAATTATCACATCAACCTGAGCTACGATTCCCGTCACCTGGTGGGTGACAACTACGACGATGTGCAGGAAAAAGGCTATGGAAATGCGGATGTGCTGGGGCCGAATGGCAGACACGGTACGCACGTGGCCGGGATTATCGGCGCGCTGCGGGGCAATGGCATCGGGATAGACGGGGTTGCGGCTCCTGTGCGCATCATGGTACTCCGGGTGGTGCCCAATGGCGACGAGCGCGACAAAGATGTGGCCAATGCCCTCCGCTATGCCGCCGACAACGGGGCAAAAGTGGTGAATATGAGCTTCGGCAAATACTGGTCCCTGAACAAGACCATTGTAGATGAAGCGGCCCGCTATGCCGCCTCCAAAGACGTGCTGCTGGTGCAGGGTGCCGGAAACGACTCGCGTAACCTGGACCTGTACCCCGGGTTTCCCAACGATACCTATGAAGATGGCAGCGTGGCCAACCACTGGCTGGTCGTGGGCGCCAGTTCATGGGAAAAAGGCCCAAAGCGCATCGCCAATTTCTCCAACTACGGGAAAAGGGAAGTGGACCTTTTTGCGCCAGGCGTAGCGATTTATTCGACCGTCAAAAGCTCAAAATACCAGAACCTGGACGGTACCAGTATGGCTTCTCCGGTCGCTGCCGGGGTGGCTGCCCTGATCCGCGCCTACTTTCCCGACCTGAGCGCCCCGGAAGTGAAGCAATTGCTGATGGCCTCCGTTGTGCCTGTGAAGGGGAAGGTGGTCGTGCCGGGCGGTGCCGGAAAGGATGCGGTGAGCAACCTCTGCGCTTCGGGTGGTCTGCTTAATGCCCGCAAAGCGGTGGAACTGGCGCTGGCAAAATAACTCAGCGCAGGCCTGCTTCCATCAGTTGCCCGGCTGTAAGGGAGGTCATATCTACAGGCCGCAGCTTGTACACATACCGGTAATGGTCGCCACTGAGCAGAAACTCAGGGTGCGTGCGCGGATTCCAGCTATCGTCGCCACCAACTCCCATTTGCTGATGGTCCACAAAGAGGGTGTTTTGCGCCTGAGGCTTCAGTTCGTAGAGGTGGTGGGAGGTGCTCATGCTTTGAAGGCTGTAGCGCTGGGCATTGATATTGAGGAGTTCGGGAGAAGAGATCAGGATGCCGATACCTTTTCCATTGCTGAAGGCCGCCCACCGTACGTCAGCTTTGTTACCGTTTTCCTGAGGGAATTCGTAGGGGGTAAACTGCTCCGCGACAGTGCCTTTGTAGATACCTACCGGGGCGCTGAGCTTACGGTCCCAATACGACTCGTGGGGACCCCGGCCATACCATTGCATCTGTTTGTAGGTAGAGTCGAGCATCCAGATGCTGCCGATTCTTGGAAAGGGAGGGTGAGGACCTGCAGCGTGGAACTCTGTGCTGACTTCGATCTCACCGCTTCCGGAAATGGTGTAGATGATCGTTACATTAATCCGCTGGGTACCTGCCGAAAGGTTGCCCTGCACGACCACGCGGGCTTCCGTTGTGCTGAGGTTGGATACCGTCATTTTATCTGCCTTCCACTGCATCCGGTTCATTCCGTACTCTTTCCAGCGGTCATAAAAACTGCGTTTTCCACCACCTTTATCATTGTCCACGGGGGCACGCCAGAGATTAGGCAGCGGGCCGCGCAGGTTAATTTCCCGGCCTTTATACACATAGTAGGAAATACCACCTGTTTTTTCGTCGAAAATGGCTCCGAAATCGCGGCCTTCAGCAAGGTACTGGCCACTGCCAATCGGGGCTATTTTCAGGGGAAGGCTGCTGCTAATGGCCTCTGGTGCAGGAGTTTGCACAGGGATACTGAGCTGCTCCCAGGCCAGTTCAAAGCCTTTATCAGCCCAGATAAAGTTACGGTTGAGCCGGTAGCTAAGGTTAAGGCGGTACTCGGCCAGGGGTTTAGGTCTGGGAAGTACATAGGGAACCGGTATTTCTCTGCTTTGCTGCGGATCCAGGCCGAGATCGCGAATAATACCGCTCTGGATAGGTTCCCCGTTTTCTGTCAGTTCCCAATGCAGTTCCAGAAAACCCAGTGAAATAAAAAAATACGTATTGCGGATCTGTATGCGTCCTCTGTCGGCATCTGCCCATTTCGTTTTGACAAACTGCTGCACTTTTTTTACCTCATACAGGGCAGGTTCGGGTCTGCGGTCGGCGAAAATAATGCCGTTGAAGCAAAAATTGGAGTCTGTAGGTGCGTCTCCAAAGTCTCCGCCATAGGCTAAGTATGGGATTCCTTCGCTATTGCGGGTCTGGAACCCCTGATCTACCCAATCCCAGATAAATCCGCCCTGCATCCGGGGATATTTTTCGATGGTATCCCAGTACTGGCTGAAGTTTCCGGTGCTGTTGCCCATCGAGTGGGCGTACTCGCAGAGGATAATGGGCCGCGAGGGGTCCATCTGGTGGAGTTTGACCATTTCCTCTGTCGAAGCATACATGTTCGATAGGAAATCATAGCCCGGCAGCCCGAAGTCAGGCGTTTCGCGGCTTTCATAGTGAATGGGGCGGTGCGGGTCTATAGCCTTGACCGCCGCAGCCATCGCATCCATGTTGGGGCCGGGGCCGGTTTCATTGCCCAGCGACCAGATGATGACCGACGCATGGTTTTTGTCGCGGTTGACCAAAGCCTCTGCGCGTGCTACAAAAGCGGCCTGCCATGAGGAGATTTTGGCAGGTGTGCGTCCGTCGCGCCAGAGCTGGTGGCTTTCGAGGTTGGCTTCGTCCATCACATATATCCCATACTCGTCGCAAAGCTCATACCAGCGGGTCTGGTTGGGGTAGTGGGAGGTACGCACCGCGTTGATATTATTCTGCTTCATCAGCTTCAGATCCTGGATCATCACCTCCTCAGGAACAGCGCGGGCATGGTCATGCGAAAATTCGTGACGGTTTACGCCCTTGAGATAGATGGCCTTTCCATTGACCAGGAGGTTCCCGTTTTTGATCTCTACCTTTTTAAAACCAATTTTGCAGGCGATGGCTTCCACGGTACGCATTTCATTATCAATGAGTTGCAGCGTAAAGTGG
>RDXT01000941.1 GCA_004292985.1 Bacteroidota bacterium | reverse complement strand
AATTATATCAGCCGGAGCCAGGTCCGGGATATCGAGACAGGGGAGCAGACCCTCAAGGATATGGAATTCAACTTTATCGAATTACCTAAATTTAATAAAGACCTGAAAGATCTGAAAACACTGATTGAAAAGTGGGTCTATTTCATCAAAAACGCTGAGAATCTGGAGCTTATCCCTGACAACATACATGACGAAGGCTTGAAGTCTGCATACGAGGAAGCGAATGTTCAGACCTGGACGCAGGAAGAACTGGATGCCTATGAGTATGCCTTTATGCGGGAAGAGGACGAAAGGGCGCGATTGGACAAGGCAGAGCAGACAGGAGCGGAAAAAGGAAAAGAGGAGCACAAAATACAGACTGTATTAAAGCTTCTCGGAAAGGGGAAGTCAGTTGAAGAAATATCTGATTTATTAGATATTTCTTCAGTCGAAATATTGCAGATTATTGCCAGCCAGGATAATAAGTGAAACTTATTCCTTATATTTCAGCACAAACCCCAGACAATGAAAAACACCCTTCTCACTCTGGTGCTGTTCGTCCTGGCTTTAGCCTGCCAGAACACCGTTCCTGCTCCCGACCCGAAACAGGAAGAAAAAGGCATTATTGCCTGCATTGAAGCGGAAAGCAAAGCGTGGGTCAATCGCGACTCTGTCGCATGGCTTGCCTGCTACGCACAGTTGCCCAACAGTACCCAGGTCTGGAACAACCGCAACGGCACCTGGGATGCCATCCGTGGCTGGGACAATATTTTCACGGAAAATATGAAATCCTACCGCAGCGACCGCAATAAGCGTACGGATATTCTCGAAGGGACAAACTATCAGATCCAGATGTGCGGCCCTGACTGGGCGTGGGTTACCTTCGACCAGACGATCCGGAGGGACCGGGGGCGTGAGTTTGCCAATTTTGAATACCGCGTCATGACCAAAATAAAAGGCGAATGGAAACTTGTCGGCAATGCCTCCTTATGGAATTACAGCAAAACCGCCAACATCGGCGATCTGCTGAGCGGGCAGCAGGGCAAGGTTGTCCGCCATGAATCCTCGCTGGGGAGCAGCGAATGGCTGATCGAAACGGTTCTGTTTGGCAAAACGATGGCCCTTTATCCGATAGGATTGCCGGATGCATTGAAAAAAGAAGGCCAGCCGATCACCTTCGATGGCGAGTTTCTGTATGGAAAGCATCAATTGTATAAGCCCGGCGCAGAGAATAAACCGGTACCGGATGTGGCGGTGAATTATGTGCGGGTAGATGCGGTGAGGTGAGGTGGCTCCCTCACAATAAATCCCTCAGCACTCCCTTCCCTTCTTTCTCCTTGATTTTGAGGAGCTTCAGGAAGAGCTGCGCCGTCAGCATGGCGTCGCCCCAGGCGGTGTGGCGGTCGCCGGGGCGGATATCGAAGCGGCGGCAAAGGGTATCGAGGTCGTATTCTTCGAGGGGAAAAAAGCGGTGACGCTCCCTGGCCTGGTCC
>RDXT01000318.1 GCA_004292985.1 Bacteroidota bacterium | reverse complement strand
AACAGGCAGTATGTCTATCAAAATGCCCGGATGATCGTGCACTGTATGCTCCGGGGCTGTATAAAAAGGCCAATTATTCACTTTTTTTATATTACCGAAATATCTAAATTTATTTTTATAAATATATTCAATTTAATGAATTACATTCTCCGAACATTTACCTTCTCCTTGTTCGTCTTGTTCTCCGTCTTTGCGTATGGCCAGTTGAGCGCACCCCAGGCAGAGGCCGTGTATGGCGGGCGGATCAATGCCATTACCGGCATCGCCACAGCCCCGGACTCTTCCCGGATTTTTATCACCACCGAAAGTGCCAATTCTGCCTTTTACGCAGATGTGTACCACATTTCGCCGGATTCTGCGGTGTTTGGCCCTTTTCAGGCTATGCCAGATATGGGCAGTACGGCAAATCTGGGCTCTTCGATCCGCGACATAGCGGCACACGCAGGCTCCGGCGCATTTTTCTTTATCCGCCAGCCGGGCCAGCTGGTGAGGGCCTCTGCTGCCGGAGGCGGGCTGGTTAATACAAGCCTCAGCAACCTCAATTCCTTTGCGATCTTCGGCGATTATCTGCTGGGAATTTCCGGCAACAGGCTCCACTTCGGCTCGCTCGACGCCTCCGGAAACTTCACAGAGTCCTCGTCTTCTCCGCTGGTTCTGACCATTCCGCCCGGACCTGCCCCTTCACTGGCGCTGCATCCGCTGAACGGACATGTGTACCTTTTTCTGAAGGGCAATTCTCCCAAAATATTCAAAAGCACGGATGCGCTCTCAGCAATCAGCGGCACAAGCACATTCACAGACATTTCTCCCTCCGCTCTGCCCTCTTCCTTCGAATGGAGTGCCTTCGGCATTGCGCCTTCCGGGCGTCTTTTCCTGGGAGGTTCTGATTTTTCCGCTAAAAAAATGGCCTATACCGATGACGAAAGCAGCTGGACGGACTACAGTCTGCCTTTTGGTGGCGCGCCGGGCGGTAATTTTTCTTTTTCGGGAGACAGCGCCTTTTATGTTGCCTATTTTGCCAATGCCTATAACAACAACAAGGGTGAAAGCGGCGCATGGCAGGGATTTGGTTCGCCCGGCGGATTTGAGACCCACCCCAATGACGGCGCTGTATATGCAGACCCGACTGGTAAAAAGGTTGTGTATATGACTACAGATCAGGGTATTGGCGCTTCTATGAATGGGGGCGGACGTATTTTTGAGATCAATGAAGGTGTGGAGGCCGTGCAGGTAAATGATTTTTCGATGCACCTTTCCAATAAAAATGTGGCCTGGATTGCCTCAAAAGCAGGCATCCGAAAAGTCTCCTCCTACCAGGGCACACCTGTGTGGACCTCTGCCATTTTCCCCAACGGCGACGGCTCTCCTTACTACGCTGCCGCGATGGCGGGCACCGATACCAACAAAGTGTATGTCGGCAATCTGCGGGTGTATAAATCCTCCAATGGCGGCAGCACATGGAAAAATACGTTTTCTGCCGAAGCGCCTCCCTATAACTTTAATGGAATGGGTACGCCTTCAAGCGGAGCGGCTGCTATCACTTCAATCGCAGTTTGCGAATGGGATACAAGCATCGTTTTTGCAGGCTATTCCATTGAACGTGAGGACGAAGGTGGATTATTCTTTTCCATGAATGGAGGACAAAGCTGGGGTCAGATCCTCCTCGAATCGGGCAGCATTGGAAAAGATGTGGACGTGCTCGACATCGTATTTACCCTCGAAAGCGGCGATACGGTGGCCTATGTTGCGGCTTCCTATGACCTGAGCAGCCCACAGGGAAGAAGCGTGTATCGCGTGGTAAAAAGCGGCAGCACCTGGAGTGGACGACAGGACATGGGGCCATCAGGTACCAGTACAGGTTCTACGATTGTCGCTACCATCAATGACCTGCACCGCAGCGCAACCGGAGATACCCTCGTAGCCTGCGGAACCGACGCGGGAAGCAACCATCCCGTTGCCTATTACAAAATCAACAGCGCTTCGGGCAAATGGACGCCTTTCAGCACCGATGGCTTCCCGTTTGTTGCCGGGAAAAAAGGAAAGGCCATTACCATTGGCAAGGATACCGTCTATGTCGCAGTGGACAATGAGCTGTATTACCTCGCCTCCTCCGACTCTGTCTGGACGCAAGGCTATGTCTATCCCGCAGGGTCGCAGATCAACTTCATTTATTATGATGAGTTGCTCGTAGGCACCGGAACGGGCTTATATGGCCACCAGGGAATCGGCAGTACGGCTGCAATTTACCTGCGCTCCGGCCGTGCAAATGGCGTTATCCAGATACACCCCAATCCGGTGAGAACAGGCAACATTGTCTGTACCTTTCAAAATCCTGAGAATAGGCCATTTATGCTGCTGATCCGCAATGCATCGGGCCAGATTGTTTATCGCCGGAATGCCGTCCGCGCAGACCGCTTTGTGCTCTCCTCGTCCGATCTGGGCGTTGCAGGCCTGTACTTTGTCGAGCTGCGCAATGGCAGTTCTCTCTACGTAGGCAAAGTGGTAAAAGAATAAGGAGCGCCTGTAACATACGTGTGCCTCACCCGCGTCTGCTGAGACATGGGTGAGGCACTTCTGTTTTCTTCTCTTTATGCCGGAATCCGCTTGAGCGTGATGCCGCTCGCCGGACGGATAATCAGCGGCACTTTTTCCATCACGACAGAGCTGGTATCGAGGCCAAACCACTTATCGGGTGTGGCTGTGAGGGCCTTGATGGAAAAATACGAGTTCATGACATATTTATCCATCGGCGGAAGGTCATTGTCAAAGGACAGGAACTCCTCGATGATCACAAAGCGGAAGTCTCCGGTGATATTCTTGTCGCGGAGAGAGGTGTACTGGCTGGTAATGTCGATCTCGCCATTTCTGCACATATCCCCGATCACCATACGTAGGAAGAGGCTGATCCGCTGCTCCACCCGGAAGCCGAGGCGGAAGGTGATTCTGACCACATCATCCGGCACCACATTGATAACCTTATATTCCATGGTATAAGGCTCATCCGTAACTTCGATGTGGACAAACCAGTAAATGTCAGCCCGTTTGGGTTGTTTTTGCAGAATGGAGTACATCATTTTGTGCTCGACCTGCTCATCCTGCACAGCATTGCTGAGAAAAACGAGGTGGGTAGCATATTTGGGCACATCCTTGTCAACACTCAGGGCCTTGAGCTGGTCCACATAGTCGTGGATGTTCACATAGTCTGTCAGGCGAAACTTGATCTGGTGGGCGCGGTACCAGGTGGCCATCAGGATGATAATGCCGCCCGCAAGCAGGATGGTTACATAACCGCCGTGCCAGAATTTGACAATATTGGCCGCGAAAAAGGATACCTCCAGTCCTACATATACCAGCAGCAGCAGCGCCACGACCGACCAGTGCCAGCGCTTCATAATCAGGAAATTAGCCAGCAGAATGGTGGTCATCAGCATGGTAATGGTGATCGAAAGACCGTAGGCCGCCTCCATTTTTTGCGACTCCTGAAAAAACACCACCACCAGCACGCAACCCAGCCAGAGCAGGAGATTGACGGAGGGGATATAAAGCTGTCCCTTGAAGTTGGTTGGGTACAGCACCTGAACGCGGGGGTAAAGATTCAGGCGGATGGCCTCACCGATGAGGGTAAAGGAACCAGAAATCAGCGCCTGGCTGGCAATAATGGCCGCAAGGGTCGCAATCACTACGCCTGTGCCCAGAAACCAATCTGGCATTAACCCATAAAAGGGATGATTGTCTCCGATAGACTGCCCTTCAAACTGAACCAGCCAGGCACCCTGACCGAGGTAGTTGATGATGAGCATGGCCTTTACAAAAATCCAGCTTACCCGGATATTGAGTTTGCCGCAGTGGCCCAGGTCCGAATAAAGGGCCTCCGCACCTGTGGTACAGAGAAAAACGGCCCCCAGCACCAGAAAACCTCCCGGATGCTGCGTCAGCAACTCGACCGCATATACCGGATTAAATGCCGCCAGAACCTCCGGGTGGTGCACAATCTGGGCCATGCCAAGCACGCCCAGCATGCTGAACCAGACCATCATGATCGGGCCAAAGGAGTTACCGACCACCGAGGTGCCAAAACGCTGGAAAAATGACAGTACCGAAATGATAATCACCACAATCGTCACCACGGGCACATCCGGATATAGCAGTTCCAGTCCCTCGACCGCCGAGGTCACGGAGATCGCCGGAGTAATAATCCCGTCTGCCAGCAGCGTCGCTCCTCCCACAATAGCAGGCAAAAGCAACCATTTGGCCCTTTTTCTGACAAGGGTGTAGAGCGAAAAAATCCCTCCTTCGCCTTTGTTGTCTGCCCGCAGGGTGAGCATCACATACTTAATAGTGGTCTGGAAGGTGAGGGTCCAGAAGATGCAGGAGATACTGCCCAGGATAAGCAATTTGCTTACGGGTTCTTGTCCTACAATCGCTTTCATTACATACAGCGGAGAAGTACCTATGTCTCCATAGATGATTCCCAGGGTAACGAGCAGTCCGGCAACGGACAGCTTATGGGCATTTGATGTGTTATCCATATTCAATGAGACGCAAAAAACGCCCGAATGAATAACAATTTTGACAGTAAAGCAAACGTGGCTTACCGGGTATGCTGCAATTCGGTTAATTTGGCACACTGATAAACCTAATTTTTCATGCAAAGCATTTCCCAAATCTATCCCCTTCGCTTTCAGACCATTTTTAAAGATAAAATCTGGGGCGGCAGCAAAATCCACGATGTCCTGGGTAAAGACTTCTCTCCGCTGCCCAATTGCGGCGAAACCTGGGAGATTTCGGGCATGGAAGGCAATGTTTCTGTTGTTGCCGAAGGTTCCTTTGCAGGCAAAAGCCTGAATGAACTTTGCGGGGAACTGGGAGCTACGCTGCTGGGTAACAAGGTGTTCGAACGCTTTGGCGCACACTTCCCCCTGCTGATCAAGTTTATTGACGCCAACGAAGACCTCTCTATCCAGGTGCACCCCGACGACACACTCGGACAGGCACGCCACGGCTCCTTTGGCAAAACCGAAATGTGGTACATCCTGCAGGCAGACCCGGGCAGCACCCTCATCACCGGATTTAACCGCGACATGAGTCCGGAGTCTTATCAGGAAGCGCTGGAAAGCGGGCATATCATGGATGTGCTCAACAAAGAGCAGGTTGCAGCCGGGGAAGTGTATTTTCTGCCCGCTGGCCGCATTCACACCATTGGCAAAGGACTGCTCCTGGCCGAAATCCAGCAGGCATCCGACATTACCTACCGCATCTATGACTTTGACCGCGTGGATGACAAAGGCAACAAACGCGAGCTGCACACAGAGCAGGCCCTCGCAGCGATTGATTATAAAGCCTATCCGGAATACAAAAACCTGTACCAGCGCCGGGAAAATGAAGCGGTGGCCCTCGCAGGCTGCGCCTATTTTCAGACAAACCTCCTGGAACTGAGCCAGCCAATCAGCCGCGAATATGCTGGCAATGACTCATTTACGGTACTAATCGGAACGGAAGGCCAGGCAGAGGTAAAGGTAAACGGCGAGTCATACCGCCTCTCCAAAGGAGACACGCTGCTACTTCCGGCCGTCCTCACTTCGGTCGAAATCGTGCCGGAAGGCCGGGCCGTAGTTCTGGAGTCTTTTGTGCCCTGAGATATTGACAGACACCTGATTTAGTGCCCCGCAGGCAGATTTGCCTCGGGGCGTTTTAGTTTCCGGCTGAGGGCTTCCTGACAGCAGGCGGGCAGCTTTTTACGGGCGGCAGTATCTGCATCGAAATATCCGGTTGCAAAACCCGCCGCAGCCAGCGCCTTCTGGATCGTCTCTTCGTCTGTGCGAAGGGAGTC
>RDXT01000940.1 GCA_004292985.1 Bacteroidota bacterium | reverse complement strand
GGGCGGCGGCGGCCGAGCGGCTGGGGCGCAAGGGTTGGGACACCCCAGCCGAACGGGAGCCTCTGTCCAGCGGCCGGCCGCACGACCCGGCGGCATGACCCCGCAGGGGGCCGGGAGTGCAGGCATGGCGCGGGATTCCGGTGTCTAATCTGGAGATGCAAATGCATTCCCATTTGCAACGCTTCAGCCTCCAACCAAGTCCACCCCGTCACCGCCCCCGTCCCAGATGGGGCGGCCTGCCCCCAGAGCCCGATGGAACGCCAGACCCGCCAGCGCCAAGCCATTCTGAACGCCCTGCGCGTCAGTGGGCGCTCGCTCAGCCCGGCTGAGTTTGTGCAGCCCCCCGAAGGAAAATGGAGTGCAGGCCAGCAGATCGAGCACATTTGCAGAAGTGTGTCGCCGGTTATACTGGCTTTCCGGCTGCCTGTATTCGTTCTTCGGCTGGCCTTTGGAAAAGCCAACCGTCCTTCGCGGAGCTATGAAGAAGTCATCACGAAGTACAAGGCAAAACTCAGCGCAGGCGGACGTGCCTCGGGCCCCTATGTGCCCCCGCCCGTGGCAGCGGGAGAGCAGCAGCAACTGCGCAAGAAACTCAATGCACTTGCAACAAAACTGGCTGCCCTGACAGAGAAACACAGCGAAGCGCAGCTGGACACCTACCTTCTCCCCCACCCGCTTCTGGGAAAAATGACCCTCCGGGAAATGCTCTACTTCACAAGTTATCATGTGGTACACCACCATGAGGCCGTTCTGCGCGGCCTCGGAAGGGATCAGGCGGCTTCTGCATGAAACTGTGTATGAGCAGATAGAGAAAAGTTTGTATTATATACCGTCTGCATGTAACTTGCGACCGTTTTTACTCAGTTTAGATACCCGTATCCCAATTATTTCGCATAATGGTAAGTTCCGCGATCAATACAGGAAAAGTTTCCCAGGTGATCGGCCCTGTCGTTGACGTTGAGTTCAGCGGCGAAGGGGCTATCCTTCCCAACATTTACAATGCTCTTGAAATCACACGTCCCGGCCAGAGTCCTCTGGTTCTGGAAGTGCAGCAACACCTGGGCGAAAGCCGGGTACGTGCCATTGCGATGGACTCTACCGACGGCGTAGAGCGTGGCATGGACGTGCTGGACAGAGGTCAGACCATCACCGTTCCGGTAGGTGAAAACATCATGGGTCGTCTGTTTAACGTAACAGGTGTAGCTATCGATGGTCTTCGCCAGCCTGAGTCCGAGGGTGACCGTTATTCCATTCACAACTCTGCCCCCCGCTTTGAAGACCTCTCGGTTGAACCGCTGGTGCTTTACACGGGTATCAAGGTTATTGACCTTCTGGCACCCTACCTCAAAGGAGGCAAAATTGGTCTCTTTGGTGGTGCAGGTGTAGGCAAAACGGTATTGATCCAGGAACTGATCAACAACATCGCGCTGGCGCACAGCGGTCTTTCCGTGTTTGCCGGTGTAGGAGAGCGTACCCGC
>RDXT01000317.1 GCA_004292985.1 Bacteroidota bacterium | reverse complement strand
CAGGTACGCCGAACCGCTGACATAGGGTTTGGTCGTCATAAATCCCCCGTCGGCATACTGGCTCATGCTATAGACATTGGGCACCATCACCCAGTCGTAACTGTCTATATAGAGTGCCATAAACCAGCGATACACCTCGTCAGGGTGAATGCCACAGAGGAGCATCAGGTTGCCTGCCACCATCAGCCGCCCGATGTGGTGGCTGTATGCCCGCTGGTCTAACTGGGCGAGCAGATCGTCGAAGGGGAGCAGACCGGTTGTGCCTTTCCAGAAGGATTCAGGAAGTGCGCGTGTATGCCCGAAGTGGTTGCCGTTCCGGATTTTTACGCCCTCCCGCAGGTACATCAGGCGCATAAACTCCCGCCAGCCGATGATCTGACGGATAAATCCCTCCAGCGAATTGAGGGGGAGGGGATAGCGGGCATGGGCTTCGAGCACCCGCGTCACGATCTCATCGGGCTGGATCAGGCCGATATTCAGCGCGGGAGTCAGCACAGAATGCCAGAGCTGGGCCTGCCCTTTCACCATTGCATCTTCGTAGTCGCCAAAATGAGTTAATTTTCGTTCGATGAAGTCGTCGAGCAGCGCCGAGGCCTGAGCAAAGGTAACCGGATAGTCAAAGCCTTCGGTTTGTCCGTAGTGATGGGCAAAATGGGTGTGTACATAGGCCAGGGCCTCGCGCATGATCTCCGGGTCGTAGTCCATGCGCAGCGGCTGCGGAAAAGAGGTGCCTTTGGGAACTTTTTTCCGGTTTTCGGTATCAAAACTCCATTTTCCACCCACCGGCGTACCATCTGCCTGTAGCAAAATGCCCATGTGCCTGCGCTGGTTGGCATAAAAACGGGCCATCAGATACCCTTTGCGTGAGTCGGCCAGCGCGTCGAAATCCGCTTCCGGGGTAAGGAAATTAGGACTTGGGTACCACCGTATCTGCATACCCGCCGCCGCTGCAAGGCGTGTAAGGCGTTTGTGCAGCAAAAAGTCGGTAGGGTCCACCACATGCAGTTCCTGCACACCTGCCTGCTGCAAGTGGTCGAATACGCTTTTCAGATCGAGATAATCTATTGATTGGCAGTATGTTACGCGAAACTGTTTCTGCCTCAGATGCCGCTCGTAGCTTTTCATAGATGCACGGTGCAGCAAAATCTTCTGTTTGTGAAACGGATACTGGGTAAAATACAGCGCATCTTCGATCATCCATACCTCCCTGTCTGTGTGGAGGGCAGGATGGTTGAGGTAGAGCTGGTGCGGAAATACGAGGCTTGCCTTCATCGGGATTAAGATGCCGTATATACATGGGCTATGCATGAACACCAAAGGCAGGTCCGCTGTTTATTTAACAGACATTTAACACCCAATCCAGCCGGACTTCTCTATTTTTGAAGCATAACAAACCCCTCCGCCTATGCTTCGCTTTACCCTCTCCTGCCTGCTGCTGCTGCTGTTGCTGGCGGCCTCCGCTCAAAACCGCCTTCAACTTCCCAATGGCTGGTACCTGAGCCCGGCGGGGCGGGGTGTCGAACTCGGCGACTTCCCGATGAACATGGCCCTCAGCCCCGATGGGAAATTTGCCGTCGCAACTAACAATGGCGTAAGCAAGCACACGCTGCAACTAATTGATATTCAGGCAGAAAAAGTAGTGCAGGAAATCCTGTTGCCCAAAGCCTGGTATGGCCTGGCATTTGACCCCACAGGCACACACCTCTATGCTTCGGGCGGAAATGACAACTGCATCTATGGCTATGGCATGGTAAATGGACAACTGGTGCGCCAGGACTCCTTTTCGCTGGGAGCAGGCTGGCCTAACAAAATCAGCCCCGCAGGCATCGCCGTGTCCCCCGATGGCCGCACCCTATGCACAGTTACCAAGGACGATAGCGCCCTCTATGTCATTGACCTGGCGAAAAAAACGGTTCGTAAAGCCCTGAAACTGTCCGCAGAAGCCTATACCTGTGTATTTTCGCCCGACGGCAAAGAACTCTATATCTCTCTCTGGGGCGGCAGTTCGGTGCTGGTGGCAGATGCGCAAGCCTTTACCATCACATCCACCCTTCGGGTAGAGAAAAATCCCAATGAGCTGATTATCAAAGGAAAACGCTATCTGTTTACCGCCAATGCCTGTGATAATTCAGTCTCTGTCATTGACCTGAAAAGCCGGAAGGTCATCGAGACCCTCGACGCGGCCCTTTATCCTGATGCCCCGACCGGCTCTACCTCCAATGGCCTCGGCCTTTCTGCCGATGGCAATACCCTCTACGTAGCCAACGCCGATAACAACTGCCTCGCGGTGTTTGATGTCAGCAAGCCCGGCAGCAGCCGCTCCCTCGGATTTATTCCTACAGGCTGGTACCCTACCGCAGTGCGCTGCGTGGGCACACAGGTGCTGGTCGCCAACGGCAAAGGCTTCTCTTCCTTTGCCAATCCTGATGGTCCGAATCCCCTGCGCACTGCCGAAGAAAACGAGCGCCACCGCCAGAGCGGCAAAGATCAGTACATCGGTTCCCTGATGCGCGGCAGTCTTTCACTGATCCCTGTGCCCGATGCGGCCCAGTTAAAAACCTGGTCAAAGCAGGTCTATGAAAATACGCCTTACTCCAAAGAAAGGGAGAAAGTGGCTGAAGGTGAGGCAGGTAACCCCATTCCGAGAGAAGTAGGCAGCCCTTCGCCGATCAAATATGTGTTTTATATTGTCAAAGAAAACCGGACCTACGACCAGGTATTCGGCGATATGCCCGAGGGAAATGGCGACTCTACCCTCTGCCTGTTTCCCGAGCACGTAACGCCCAACCAGCATGCCCTGGCCCGTGAGTTTGTGCTGCTCGACAATTTTTATGTAAATGCGGAAGTGAGTGCCGACGGCCACAACTGGAGCATGGCGGCCTATGCCACAGATTACACCGAAAAAACCTGGCCTACGCTGTACAGCCGCCGGGGAGGTAATTATGACTATGAAGGTGGGGGCCGCACGATCGCCTACCCGCTGGGAGGATATATCTGGGACCACTGCGCCCGCGCGGGCGTGAGCTACCGCAGCTATGGCGAGTTTGTGGACGACGGCAAGGCAAACCTGCCCGTGCTCGAAGGGCATTTCCCGGTCAATTATCCCGGCTACGACCTTGCGATTCAGGACATTTACCGCGAAGGGATATGGGAGCGCGACCTCGACTCGATGCTGGCTGCGGGCGCTGTGCCTCATTTTAATACGCTCCGCTTTGGCAATGACCACACCTCCGGCCTACGAAAGGGCGCATATAGCCCCTACGCTGCTGTGGCCGACAATGACCTGGCCGTAGGCCGCTTTATCGAGCATCTTTCACATAGTCCGATCTGGAAAGAGTCAGCCGTATTTATCCTCGAAGATGACGCGCAAAATGGCCCCGACCATGTGGATGCCCACCGCTCGCCCGCGCTGGTGATCAGCCCTTATACCCGTCGCCACCATGTGGAGCATACGCTTTATACCAGCGCCTCGATGCTCCGTACGATGGAACTGATCCTGGGTATCCCGCCGATGAGCCAGTATTATGCAGGCGCTACTCCGATGTGGCGTTGTTTTACAAGCCAGGCCGACCTGACGCCTTTTGATGCGCGCGCCGCGCAGGTGGACATTGACGAGCGCAACATCGCCGACAACGAAAGCGCTCGCCGCTCAGCAACCTTCCGGCTGGCCGAGGCCGACTCCGACCACGACCTGGAGTTTAATCAGGTGCTCTGGAAGGCTGTGAAAGGCGAAAACAGCGAAATGCCCGCTCCGAGGAGAGGGGCTTTTGTGCGGGCGGAGAAGTGATCTTCCCGTTGCGCTACTTGCTGGCGCGTGGCTATGCCACGTGTCATCTATCTTCGGGGCTTCGCCCCGAATCTTACTTTAAGGGTCTGCGCTTATGTGATAAGCGGCTACGGGACGGTGTGCTATCGTATTGCGCCCCTCTGGGGCTTCAACACTCTATGTTCCCTGTTCCCTGAACCCTGTTAACTGAACCTTGTTCCCTGAACCCTGTTCCCTGTTAACCGAAAAACCCCTTTTTCTGCCATCCTAAACCAATAGTCTATACAATTTGCCCTGCAATCTCTATCATTGCCGCCTGATAACGCATACGAATGAAATTCACTGCCTTGTTTCGCCGCCTGACGGCTTCGCCGGGACTGCTTTCGCTGCTGCTGTTTACACTGATGAGCGCGGTGCTGGTGGTGGTACGCCTGCGCAGCACGGACTCGCTCCGCTTTATTTTTATGCTCTGGAACCTCTTCCTGGGCTGGATTCCCTGGCTGCTCGCCGCCTGGATGAGTCATAAACAACGACCCACCTGGGCGCTGCTGCTCACAGGCCTCGTCTGGTTGCTGTTTTTGCCCAATGCACCCTATATGCTCACAGATTTGTTTCACCTGCGCACCCGCGCGGGGATTCCGCTTTGGTATGACCTCGTGCTGATTATGTCCTGTGCATGGACAGGGCTGGCGCTGGGCATGGATTCGATCTGGCGGGTGCAGGAACTGGTGTCAGGAGCGATCAAACGGAACTGGAGCCGCCTCTTCACGCCTGTGGTCATCTATCTCAGCGCCTATGGCGTGTACCTGGGGCGCTATGGCCGCTGGAATAGCTGGGACCTGGTCTCGCAACCCGACTCATTGATGCGCTACGTGATCGAGCCCCTCGCCGATCCCGATGAGCATGTAAATCTGTGGGCCTTCAGCCTGATCTTCGGCACCTTTCTGTACCTGATGTACCTGAGCTGGGCTTATTTGCCCTCAAAAAAACCTTCGGGTGCCTGATCCATCACAGCGATGTTTTCCATGCCCCGCGGACCGCGTCCACTGGACAGCAGGATTTTTCCGTGGCGGCTATAGTTGGTCCACACGCCGGTAAAACGCGGTTCCGGATCAGTAGCTTTGGGGAAATAGGCCCATTTGCTTACCAGACGGCTGTCGCGGTCCACCCAGACATAGTATTTGTTATCCGGAGTAACGCCTACGCCTTTAAAGGTAAGCTGTAACTGGTCGGCTGATTTACCCAGGGCGGTGTCCGCTTTGACATAGGTAAGGGTAACGCCGCTGTCTTTTAACTTAAATGGCATCACTAACCAGTAGGAATCATTTACCCAGATCTGATAAGCCGATTCGAGCATGGCCTTCAGCGAGTCGGGCTGGGTGAGGGCTACGCCCTTTTGGGTAACGACGCCTGCGCGGGTATTGAGGTCGAGCGCCATCATCACAGAGTCGGAGGGGATTTCGATCCGCACTTTTCCGGCTTTTTTGTCCCAGGTAAGGGTGCGGGAGCCGAAAAAGTTCCACTGGATCACGTTTGTGCTGTCCCAGGCGCCCCGGCCACCCATCGCCATCATCACAGAGTCGGCAATGCGCATGGCCTGGGCATCGGAGTGCTCCAGGTCAAAACCCGCAGCAGGCGGATTTTCGGGCGTTTTGGGAGCGGTGCTGCACGATTGGCCGAGGCAGAGCAGCAGGGCCGGAAGGGCGAGAAGCGTAAGGGTAGATTTCATACAATGGGTTTCAGTACACAAATATACACCCTGCCGTTTCTCATTTACATTTTTTCACCGCGCCTGCACAAAACGGTCCGCTTTTGCCTTTTCCTCGCGGGTCATCATGCCATACAGGCGAGGGAAATAGGGTTCGTCCACAAAATAGACCAGCACATCGGGGTCCGAGACATTGATTTTTTGTGCCCGGAGGATTCCCAGCATCATCGGCAGCCAGTTTTCGGGGTGGTAAAGGTCCACGGGTACCGCCTCCCACTGCGACTCGGACACCGGCCCCAGCTCCGTTGCCGACACATAATGCACGGTGCGCACCACCAGCTGCTGGGCATAGCCTTTAAA
>RDXT01000316.1 GCA_004292985.1 Bacteroidota bacterium | reverse complement strand
GCTACGGGTAGCGCCAGGCTGTCGTCTCCAGCCAGTACCTGGAAGCCTGCGGGCTTCTGCGCGATGATTTCGGTGATCTGGTCGAGGTTGCCCGATGCTTCTTTGACAGCCACAATATTGGAAACCTCATGGGCCAGGCGCAGGGTGGTGGCTGCCAGCACATTGGAGGCTGATCGGCCCGGCACATTATACAAAATGACAGGCAGGTCGGTAGAGGCGGCTATCGCTTTGAAATGCTGGTAAATGCCTTCCTGGGTAGGCTTGTTGTAGTAGGGGTTTACTGACAGAAGCCCGGTGGGCGCATATCTGCGGCTCAGGGCCTCCGCTTTTTTGCAAACCGCGGCAGTGTCGTTGCCTCCGGCTCCCAGAACGACGGGAATGCGCTTTTCAGCGCTTTCCATCACCGTTTCGATGACCTGGTGCTGCTCCGACTCGGTAAGTGTGGCGGACTCGCCAGTGGTACCCAGCACCACCAGATATTCAGCTTTGCCTTCGATCAGGTGTGTGGTAATGCGGCGCAGCGCAGCAACGTCCACGTTTCCCTGCGCATCGAATGGGGTAATCATGGCTACCCCGGTACCGGTAAAAATGCCCATGCTCAGGCTTTAACTTTATTTCCGTTGTCAATCATATTCAGGAAGTAATCAAACTCCCGGATAATGCCTTTCATGTTGTTTTCTTCTTCCTGCTGGCGGGTGATCATCAGCTCGTAGCAGCTCTCCATGCCTTCGCGGTGCACACCGGTGCGGGTTTTGGCGCGGGCAATGCTGCACAGGTACTTGGAAGTCATGCGCAGCGAGGAATCGAAGTCCATGAGGATGTCGAGTTCCTGCTCCAGGAGTTTGTTTTCCACCTCAGGTGTGGGGTAGTCGAGCCAGTTGAGGTTGACCGGATTGACAAAAATGATGGTCTGAAAGCCCGTTACGCGTGGCTCGGACTTTTTCTGGAAGTTGAGTTCCACGATCACAACCTCTTTTTTGCGCTTTTTGAGCGCTTCGGCATAGGTAAGGACGAGCTGGTAGTCCTCATCGGAGATTTCAGTTGTATTGACAATCAGGCCAATGCGTTTGGCGCTTTCAATGTCAATAAAGTCGCGGCGGTATTCCTTGCTTTTATCAAGGTTTTTGATCCGGCGCTTGCTGAAGTTTTGCTTGATGTCGTTAAGCCAATCCATGTATGATATCCAAAAATGCTTGTTCGTTTAATACCGTAACGCCTGCCGAAGCTGCTTTTGCCAGTTTGGAAGGTCCGGCATTTTCACCTGCAAGCAGATACGTGGTTTTGGAAGAGAGGGCACTTTTTACCTCTCCGCCCAGAGACTCGATCAGCACCTGCATGTCTTCACGGCTTCGGGAAACAAAAACGCCGGAAATTACGAAACTTTTACCGTTAAGCAGTCCGGATTGTGCGCTTTTTTCGGTGGATTGGAGCTGCAATCCCGCCTGTTGAAGCCTGAGGATCAAATTTTTGCTTTTGGGCAGTGAAAAATATTCGACCAGGGCCTGTGCGATCCGCTCCCCGACGTCCGGTACGTTTTTTAAGGTTTCAAAATCCGCCTCCATAATGGCCTCCATAGACCCGAAGTGGCGCACCAGTTTGCGGGCTACGGTTTCACCCACATAGCGGATTCCGAGGGCAAAGAGTACGCGCTCGAAAGGCACCTGTTTGCTGGCCTCTATTCCTGCAAGCATATTCCGGGCCGACTTTTCCTGGATTGAGCGTTTTTTGGGTTGCTCCTCGTCCACGCCGACTGTAAACTCCAGTCCGATCAGTTGCTCATAGCGCAGGTCATAGAGGTCTGCTGCCTCGCTTATCAGACCTTTGTCCCAGAGTCCGGCGATGGTTTCTGAGCCGAGACCCTCGATGTCCATCGCTTTGCGGGAAATAAAATGCTCCAGCTTACCCTTGATCTGCGGGGGGCAGCCTTCGGTATTGGGGCAATAATGGTTGGCATCGCCCTCGATCCGGATCAGAGCGGTGCCGCATACAGGGCATTCGCTCAGGAAGCTGACCGGAAGGGCATCGGCATCGCGTTTTTCCGTAACAACACCCGTGATCTTAGGGATAATTTCACCTCCTTTTTCGATCATCACCAGGTCATGCTCGTGCAGATCCAGGCGGATAATCTCATCGGCATTGTGAATAGAGGCGCGTTTTACGGTGGTGCCCGCCAGCAGCACGGGTTCCAGGTTGGCTACGGGGGTGATTTTGCCTGTGCGGCCCACCTGAAAGGAGACCGAGCGCAGCCGCGTAACTGATTCTTCGGCCTTGTACTTATAGGCAATGGCCCATCGGGGGGCCTTGGCGGTGTAGCCGATCTCTTCGCGGAGGCCAATTTCGTTTACCTTAATCACCACTCCGTCTATATCATAATTGAGGCTGTGCCTTTTTTCTTCCCATTCGCTCAGGTAGGCGCTCACCTCTTCGATGCTCTGGCAGACCCGTTGTGTGCCGCTCAGCCGGAAGCCCCAGTTGTGGAGATTTTCCAGGTTGAGGCTGTCTGTCACGAGGGTTTCGTCATCCACAGCGAGGTAATAGGCAAAAAATGCCAGCGGTCGCTGGGCTACAGCTGCCGAATCCTGCTGTTTCAGGGTACCTGCGGTGGTATTTCGGGGATTTGCCAGCAGGGAGAGGCCTTCGCGGGCACGCTCTTCATTCAATTTGACAAATCCATCCTTCCACATGATTACTTCCCCTCTGACTTCGAGTCGCGGCGGGTGATTTTCTCCCATTAAACGGAGGGGAATGCTGCGGATGGTGCGGACATTGGCGGTAATGTCGTCTCCCTGCACCCCGTCTCCACGGGTTACTCCGCGCACCAGCAGGCCATCCTCATAGTGCAGGCTCAGCGATACGCCATCAAACTTGTGGTCCACGAGATAGCTTACGCTTTGTCCCCCGGCAAGCTCCTGTACCTGGCGGTCAAAGTCGAGAATATCCTCCATCGAATAGCTGTTGCCGAGGCTCATCATCGGGCGGATGTGCCGGAAAGAGGCAAAATCTTTGGTGATCTCGCCACCTACGCGAAGGGTAGGGGAGTCAGGTTGGCGGAGTTCCGGATATTGCCGCTCCAGTTCTTCGAGCTGTTTTAGCAACTGGTCGAAGGCGTAGTCGCTGATGGTCGGTTGCGCGAGGACGTAGTAGTTGTAATTGTGCTGCCTCAGCTCCCCGGCGAGCTTTTCGATCTGCTCTTTAGGGTTCATCGCTTCGTTTGATAAGGTCTGAAACGAAAATAAATTCTTCGAGCGCAGGGTTGTGGGTTTTCAGGATGTCAGTATTTTTGCCTTCCCATGCTTTTTGGCCCTGGTAAAGAAACATAATTTTATCCCCGATATTCATGACGCTGTTCATGTCGTGTGATACGACCACTGTAGTCATGTTGTATTCTTTGGTGATTTCCTGGATCAGCTTGTCTATCACGGAGGAGGTCAGCGGATCGAGGCCCGAGTTGGGTTCGTCCACAAACAGGTAGCGGGGGTTCATGGCGATGGCCCGCGCGATGCCCACGCGTTTTTTCATCCCTCCTGAGAGCTGCGAAGCAAAGAGTTTGTTTACCCCGGTGAGATTTACCCTTTGCAGGCAAAAATCAACCCGGTCCCTGATTTCTGCTGGTTTCATTTTGGTAAACATCCGCAAAGGAAAGGCCACATTTTCCTCTACGTTCATCGAGTCGAATAATGCGGAGCCCTGAAAGAGCATTCCGATATTGGAGCGGATTTCTTTTATGGCACGGTAGTCGGCGTCGAAGAAATTCTGACCGTCGTACAGCACTTCTCCTTCATCGGGCGCATAGATTCCGACGATGCATTTGAGCATCACACTTTTGCCGCTGCCGCTGGCGCCGATGATCATGTTGATTTTACCCGGCTCAAACACAAAATCAATGCCTTTGAGTACCTCCCGGTCTTCAAAGCGTTTGCGCAGGCCCTTGATCACAATAGACATGGATGCGAATTTGGCGGTAAGATAGGAAAGCCCGCGTCAAGCTACAAGAGGCAGCTGCAAGGCTTTTTTGCAGAGGAAGGGCCTTTTTGCGTAGCTTCGCAGCATCAAACGGTAAAAAACCACATGGCGCGTATTCTTACTGGCATTCAGGCGACAGGTATGCCACACCTGGGCAACCTGCTGGGGGCGATTCTTCCGGCCATCGACATGGCCCACCAGCCTGGCAATGATTCGTATTTGTTTATAGCGGACCTGCATACCCTGACCAGCATCCGGGAGGGCGAGACCCTGCGCCACAATGCACTACAGGTGGCTGCGACCTGGCTTGCCTGCGGCCTCGATACGAATAAAACGGTGTTTTACCGCCAGTCAGATGTGCCCGAAGTAACAGAACTTGCCTGGTATCTGGGCTGTTTTATGCCCTATAGCCGCCTCCAGCTGGCACACTCTTTTAAAGACAAAGCCGACCGCATGGACCAGGTAAATGCGGGACTTTTTACCTATCCGGTATTGATGGCGGCAGATATTCTGCTTTATAATGCCCAGGTTGTGCCTGTGGGTAAGGACCAGAAGCAGCACCTGGAGTTTACCCGCGACATGGCCGAGGCCGTGAACCGCACCTACGGGGCAGATACACTGGTAGTTCCGGAGGCAAAAATAGATGAGCAGGTGATGGTAGTGCCCGGAACCGATGGCGAAAAAATGAGCAAGTCGCGGGGCAATACCATTGCGATTTTTCAGAGCGATGCGGAGCTTAAAAAGCAGATATTCAGCATCGTAACAGATGCCACACCGCTCGAAGCGCCCAAAAATCCGGATACCTGTAATGTGTTCCGCATGTATTCTCTTCTCGCCAGCCCTGAGCAGACGGCAGAGATGCGGGGTCTTTATTTGGCTGGCGGTTACGGGTACGGACACGCCAAAAAAGCGCTGATGGAGCTGATTATCACCAAGTTTAGTGAGGAGCGCAGGCGATACGCATATTATATGGAGAATGTACCGGAACTGGAGCAGAAACTCCTCGAAGGTGCCGCCAAAGCCCGTGAAGTTGGTTCGGAGGTACTTGCGAGGGTCAGAAAACGAATGGGGTACAGATAAGCGTATCTGCCGCAACCGCCTTTATCTCAGTTTCAGTTTTGCCTCTGCTACCAAAGCTCCCTGGCGAAGCTTTGCCGTGTAATTTCCCTGCTGCGCGTCAAACAAGAGTCGCTGCGCACCCGGACCATAGGTCTCAGGCATCTTGATCGCCATTCCAGCCTCATTTACCAGCTCGACATTGGCAGGCTCAGTGCCTTTTACAAAAAAATCCAGCACATATTTCCCTTCATCGGGGTGACGGATCAATTCGGTTTCTCCGCTGTTTGCCTCCGGAATGTACATATAAAAGCCTGTGGGATAGTCGGGCTTCCGGATGCCCATTTTGGGAAGGGCTGCCTGTATTTCCGCAATTTGCGAACCAAGATTCCACAACAACCCGGAGCGGTAATTTTCAATCATAATCACGATCGGCCCCTGATCAATAGCGAGGTATTGATTTGAATACCAGTTCTTTAGCTGGCTGTATCCGTCATAAAAGCCATATTCCCCAAAGAGACGGTTGCCCTGAATCCGGTAAAAATACATCAGCGCATCCATCGCGTAGGCGGGCGTGTAAGCGAAGGAAGACATGGCTGCGGTGGGGTTAATCGTGCTGTTGTCTTCGACGCTGGGGGCATGCGCGCCATAAAAATTGAAGTTATCCCCGGCGGTGAGTCCCCAGTTATTATCCGAATATCCGAACTCTTTCGGCGCTTTTTCGATGCAGTAGGCGCGGTTGATGAGGGTTTGGGAAACATTCAGTTTCCAGTAGTTGGTCTCTTTGTCTTCCATCCAGCGGGGGTCGAGGCTGAG
>RDXT01000939.1 GCA_004292985.1 Bacteroidota bacterium | reverse complement strand
CCGGGCAGGCCATAGCTGGGGTTGCCCCAGAAGAGCTGAAAGGCTTCGAGGGCATCTTCTTTGTCGCGGTAGGTATAATCGCTGTCGTTGGGGCCGTAGTCATGGTCATCCCAGATGGCATAGTTGGCCGAGGAGGCCAGCAGGGCCTGCATTTCGGGCACATTGCGTGAGTGGGTGTAGCGATGAATGATCCCTGTGCGGCTGTACCAGTCGGCTTCGCGGAGATAGGTATTGTCGCCCAGCCAGAGCATCATGTCGGGTTTTTGGGCGTGAATGGCGGTAAAAATTTTATAATCTGCGCCATAGGGCTTGCCGGGGCGGTCGAATGGCTCGTCGTTGATGTAGTTGCAGCTGCCGAGGGCAATCTTCATTGCGGGCGGGTCGCTGCGCCATTGCCAGAGCGGCGGCGTCTGGAAGCTCATTTCGTAGGGGCGTTTGACTTCTTTGCCATTGATGAAGAGCTTGTAGGTGTAGCGCATGCCGGGACGCACCTGGTTGGCAATCACATGGGCGGTATAGGCATTTTCGCGGGTGGTCTGATAGGCATCTGTGCGGAAGCGGGGAGCGTCGCCACCGCTGGTATATTCGTATTGCACTACAGCTGGGCCATTGGTCTGCACCCAGAGCAAAACCTCGCGCATTTCGCTATAGCCTACCATCGGTCCCGAAAGTAGGAGAGAAGCCGTGTCCGGGGTGGTCTGAGCCCTGAGCAGGAGGGTGGCTGCCATCAGGGAGAGGAAGAGAAGTTTTTTCATAATACCAATCGTTGCGATACAGAATCGGGCTGCAAGTTAGCATACCATGTGAATGGAATATTAAGGAGCGGGGCAATTT
The DNA here is from genome assembly GCA_004292985.1 of Bacteroidota bacterium. GTDB lineage: Bacteria > Bacteroidota > Bacteroidia > J057 > J057 > RDXT01. The sequence goes on along the minus strand of RDXT01000939.1, from coordinate 645 downwards.
TCTTTTTCCGTATGTTCGGGCCTGATTTTCCTCATTCTATCTATGGCTGACTTGCTTCGATTGGTCCTCGCTTCCCGCAATCCGGTGAAACAGGGGGCCGCCCGCTCCGCTTTTGCCTCGGTATTTCCTGCGCGTGAGATTACCCTGTCGGGCATAGATGCGCCTTCGGGTGTGCGCGATCAGCCTGTGGGGGATGAAGAAACCCTTCTGGGTGCGCGTAACCGTGTACAGTATGCGCAGATAGCGTATCCCGACGCAGATTTCTGGGCGGGAATCGAGGGTGGCGTAGCCTGGCGCGAAGGCCATCTGGAGGCCTTTGCATGGATGTATGTGAGCGACGGCAAGCGGGTGGGAGAGGCGCGCACGGCTTCATTCCGCTTGCCGGAGGCTGTGGCGGACCTGATCCGTCAGGGATGGGAACTGGGTGCTGCCGATGACCATGTATTTGGCGTGTCAAACTCCAAACACAGCAGCGGTGCAGCAGGATTGCTCAGCAAGGGGCTTATCAACCGCGAAGGTCTCTATCAGCACGCTATGGTGCTGGCACTGATTCCCTTCGTTAATCCGGAACTGTATCCCGCCGCTTACTGAAGCATCGGGAGGTCCACATACTTTTTCTCGGCTGCACTCTGGGTACCAAATCCC
>RDXT01000315.1 GCA_004292985.1 Bacteroidota bacterium | reverse complement strand
GCTTTCATCGGACGCAGCACCCCCAACGGCAAAAAAATCACGAACATCGAAGAACTTTGCATCTTCCTGCTCGATGACGAAGGCCTTGCAGTGGTTCCCGGCTCCGCATTTGGCACCGAAACGCACGTGCGCCTTTCGTATGCCTATGCTTCCGATGTGCTCAAAGACGCTGTAGGACGTATGCGCCGCTCGCTGGAGAAGCTGGTGTAAGGCCTCTGCTCCATGCTCCCCGACATCCCTTCTTTCCTCTCCGCCTGCCGCAACCTGCGCATACTGGTCATCGGCGACCTCATGCTCGACCGCTATGTATGGGGCCGGGTGGAGCGTATTTCACCTGAAGCACCGGTACCGGTGGTAGATGTGTATGAAGAAGAGGATCGGCCCGGCGGAGCTGCCAATGTAGGGTTAAATCTTCAAAGCCTGGGCGCTACGGCGCTGCTCTGTGGGCTGGCAGGCACCGATCCTGCCGGGGAAGACATGCTGCGTGTCCTGGAAGACCGGGGCTTCGATACCCGCTGGGTGCTTCGCAGCCCGGAGCGCCGCAGCACCGTCAAAACCCGCATCATGGGCAACAAGCAGCAGGCCCTGCGCATAGACCGCGAGGATAAACATCCGTCAACGCTGGCCGAACAGGAAGCGATGCTCCGCCTGCTGCAACCCGCGCTGGACCAGGCAGATGCTGTGCTGTTTGAAGATTATGACAAGGGCGCTATTGGCCCGGAGCTGATTGAAGCCGTGATCCGGCGGGCGCAGGAGCGAAATATCCCCGTAACGGTAGATCCTAAATTCCGCCACTTTTTCCACTATGCGCAGTGCAGCCTCTTTAAACCCAACCTGAAAGAGATCAACGAGGCGCTTAACCTCCGGCTCCGGGCAGACCAGCCCGAAGCACTGGCAGAGGCGGTGTTGCACCTGCGCGAACGCATGCCCCATCGCCGCACGCTTATTACCCTGGGCGAATATGGCATGTTGCTGGTGGATGAAGAGGGGAATTTTACGCAGATAGCTGCGCATCACCGGAGTGTGGCCGATGTGTCGGGTGCAGGCGATACGGTGATCAGCGTGGTGACACTGGCGCTGGCAGCGGGCTATTCCTGGGAGGAAGCTGCGGAGCTCGCCAACCTGGCGGGCGGGCTTGTCTGCGAATCGCTGGGTGTGGTGCCGATCCGGCCCGAACAACTGATGCCGGGCCGGACCTGACAACACCTATTATACTTATACCTTCTTCTTCAGCTTATTCATCATTTTGACGAATGGCGTCGTATTCTGCATGATATAGAAGTGCAGATAGGGGATGCCCGCCTCCAGCAGTTCCATACACTGGCGGATAGACCATTCTACCCCTACTTCAATCTCTTCGCTGCGGGTTTTGGCAGCCATCATGCGGTCCACCAGTTCCTCAGGGAGGTCAATATGGAAGATCGAAGGCAGCACCGTGAGGTGGTTTTTGGCCGTCATGATCTTCATACCGGGGATAATGGGGATGGTAATGCCAAAGTCGCGGGCAATTTTGACAAACTCGATAAACTTCGAGGTGTCATAAAACATTTGCGAAACGGCATAGTGCGCACCAGCGTCTTGTTTTTCCTTCAGAATGCGAAGGTCGAAGTTGAGGTTGGGTGACTCGTAGTTTTTCTCCGGATAGCAGGAGACACCGATGCAGAAGTTGGTGCGGGCAGCGTCTATGAGGTCGTCCATATAGGCACCTTTGTTCATATCGCTGATCTGGCGCACCAGGTCCACGGCATAGGAGTTTACGCTGCGGTCTGTGGGAATCGGGCGGTGGTTTTGCTTATCTCCGCGAATGGCGAGGATATTTTCGATGCCGAGATAATTTAGCTCGATCAGCGCATCTTCGGTTTCTTCGCGGGTAAATCCGCCACAGAGAATGTGCGGTACCGGCTCCAGGTTGTACTTGTACTTAATCGCTGCGCAAAGTCCGAAGGTGCCGGGGCTTTTCCGTTTGACCTTGCGTTTGTAGGTGCCTCCGGGCATTTCCTCCCAGGCCACTTCTGCGGCATGGCTGGTAACGTCTATGAAGGGGGGTTTAAAAGGAAGGACGGACTCGATGGCTTCGTGAATCTGCCGGATGTTGCTTCCACGCTTGGGCGGAATAATTTCCAGGCTGACAGTAGGCTCTTTTACTTGGCTGATCAGGTCAATTACGTGCATGCGGCTTCATTGATTTTTCGGAACGCTAAATTAATCGCCTTGCTGTAAAACCCTCGCATCCCCTGCCGGAATCTGCATTTTATGTACCTGAACGGTCTCAGGCGTGGCGGATTGCGACAACAGGATCTACGCGGGCGGCAATGGATGCAGGAATAATGCCCGCGACCAGACCGATAAAGACGGAAAGACCGAGACCGATCAATATGTCTGATGCGGCAAAAGCGACTTTAAAAGGCATATCCATCGAATTCATAATCACCTGGATTAAGGCGCCGAGGCTAAATACCGTTGCCAGACCGATCAGGCCACCCATAATACACAGCAGCACCGATTCGGTAACGAACTGGTACAGGATAAAGGGCTGGGTGGCTCCGAGGGCTTTCTGGACGCCGATTTCGTTGGTGCGCTCCCGCACAGAGATGTACATGATATTGCCGATGCTGAAGCCGCCGATCAGAATCGAAAACAGGCTGATGATCCAGCCACCCATATCTAAGAAGCCGAAAAACTGCCCCATGCGGTTCATCAGCATCTCTTGTTTGTTGATGGCAAAGTTATTTTCGGCGGAAGGGCGCAGGCCGCGTGCCGCCCGGATGATGCCGACTACTTCGCTTTCTACCCAGTCTATGTCGTCGTGGTTTTCCGCTTTAATCGAAATGACCTTGTCTATCCAGCGGTTGCTGAGGTTAAAGCTATTGGCCATCATATTATAGGGTACATACACGCGGTCGTCATCGCTGGGGCCGAAGATCGCCACCCCTTTTTTCACCAGCACACCAATCACCTGCATGCGCTTGCCTGAAACCGTGAGGAATTGTCCGATGGGCTGACCATCCGGAAAGAGGTTTTTGGAAACGGCAGAACCTATAAGGCAAACCGGACTGCCGAGGTGACTTTCGACTTCGGAAAAATAGCGCCCTTCGGTAAACTCCATCGAGCTTACCAGCCCGGCATCGTGGGTAAAGCCCACCAACTGGGTATTGCTGACGCTGCGGCCTTGCGCCTTAATGGTCTGATTATCAAAGGTTACGGTATAGGCTACGCCTTTTACCCGACCCAGATTCTGCTTCAGTTTCTGGTAGTCTTTGTAGCTGACTTTGGGGCGGTTTACAAATTTGTACCACTCGTTGCCATTCTCTGCCCAGGGCCAGTGGTGGACAAACATGGTGGTGTTTCCCAGTGCAGACAGGTTGTCTGTCACCGATCGCTGCAGGGAGTTTACCATGGTCAGGATGCCGGTAATGGCAAAAATCCCCGTTGCAACGCCCAGCATGGTAAGCAGGGAGCGGAGCCGGTTGCTTCTGATAGCTCCTACAGCCATCAGAAAGCCTTCGCTGAGAAACTGGAACAGATTCATAGGACAATATTACAAAATCAACAACACGAAAGCTTCACCTATCGTTAAACCTGAAGAAAAAACCTTCAACGAGACAAATAGTTTCGTTATCTTCATCACCCAAACTTACTAATCTTCCCGATGAAGCGTCTCTTTTGGCTCTTTTTGCTGGCCCTCCCCCACCTGGTCAAAGCTGACTACCTTCTCCTGCCGATGGATTACGCACAAAAGGACCATCTGAAGTCCTACGGCGTCGCTTTCTGGGTACTGGAGCGGGGAGTCGAGGTCGAATGGCTGCTCAACTACCGGGGCGGCAGCTTTATGTTTGTCTATACCTCTGTGTTTGAACAGGAGCTGCGCATACGCGGGGTAAGCTATGAGCGCATACCAGATGCCAAATCCAGCCAGATTCTGGCCTATGTTACCTCCGAATCGGTGAATATGGATGCCGTAAAGCTGGAAAAAGCACCCAAAGTGGCTGTCTATTCCCCCAAAAACAAGCAACCCTGGGACGATGCGGTAACCCTGGTGCTTACTTACGCAGAAATCCCCTATGAAATTCTCTACGATCCGGAGATTCTGGACGGAAAATTGAGCGAATATGACTGGCTGCACCTCCATCATGAGGATTTTACGGGTCAATATGGCAAGTTTTATGCTTCATACCGCAATGTGAAGTGGTATCAGGACGAGGTCGCCGCCCAGGAGGCCAATGCGCGGATGTATGGATACAGCAAAGTGAGCCAGATGAAGCTCGATGTGGTGCTGAAAATGAAGGAGTTTATCGCCAATGGCGGCTTTTTGTTTGCCATGTGCTCAGCCACAGACTCCTATGACATCGCGCTTTCGGCAGAGGGGATAGATATTTGCGCAGATCCTTTTGATGGCGATCCTGCTGATCCTCAGGCGCAATCGAAGCTCGATTTTGAGCGGGCGCTGGCTTTTGAGGATTTCGATCTGGTGGAAAACATCGCCACCTATGAGTTTTCAAATATTGACTCCAACGTGGACCGCAACGTGCCCGAGCAGAATGACTATTTTACCCTGTTTGAGTTTTCGGCCAAATGGGACCCCGTGCCGACGATGCTCTGCCAGAACCACACCCGCACCGTGAAGGGCTTCATGGGGCAGACAACCTCCTTCCGCAAAGCCACGATCAAGCCCGATGTGCTGATTATGGGCGAGCTGAAAGCCTATGACGAGGCGCGCTACATCCACGGCAATTATGGCCGGGGTATGTGGACCTTTTATGGCGGCCACGATCCGGAGGACTACCGCCACCTGGTGGGAGAAGAGCCTACGGAGCTGTCGCTGCACCCCAGTTCGCCGGGCTACCGCCTGATTCTCAACAACATCCTGTTTCCGGCGGCGAAGAAGAAGAAGCAGAAAACGTGAGGACAGGGAACAGGGTTCAGGGAACAAGGTACAGTTTTCAGGGAACAGGGAACAAGTAAAGCATTTCCCAAAAACCCCGCAGCGTTTTCCGAACCTGCGGGCGTTTTGGGGACAGGGAACAGTAGCATAAGTCCCTGCCTGTCCCGCTGGCGGGCAACTCCTTTAATCTCCCCCGCTGGCGGGGGCCGGGGGGTGGCAACAGGGCAACTAACTGATTATCAAACACATAGATGCATAGAAAACATAGAAAACTATGGAGTCTTTGTGATCTGCCTAAGGCCTGACCATGGCTCTTGCGGTGAAATATGAGACAGGATTAACGGGATTAACAGGATAGAGGCATGAGCTTGTTGGTGCCTTACCTATTCGACTTCTACTCAACAGTACGAAATTTGAATGGTATCTCAATCCAGCTATCTACAAAATGGTTCTCCATTATCGCTGGAGTAAGCCTAAGAAAATGTATATGATTGATAATCAAAGGTTCCCATAAATGAAAATGCATACATTTATGGTCTATGATATAAAGTTCATCGCACGCGCCTGATTCGGTTATATGAAAAAGAAAGTTCATATCGCATGGCTCCTCAATTTCCTGTAGATACTTATAGCTATCCGATTTCCTTACCTCTTTCATAAAGTATGAAAAATTGATTATTTCAGGAAGTGAGTCCACTATTTTGTACTCCCCAATATGAGCCTCAAGGCTTGAGGTGTCTGTACTTGCAAATTTTACAGAAGAGATGGCCGGGACTCCATCTCTTCTCAATACTTCAATAATTGAGTGGTATCTATCGTGGGCTACATCCTGCGAAAAAAGCCTATCGCCGAGGGCGCAGCATATCACAAATAGAGAAAATGCAAAATATCTCATAGGAATAATATATGAACGGTTAGTTGCCTCGTTTCCCCTTCCTCCGGTCCAGCGCCCA
>RDXT01000314.1 GCA_004292985.1 Bacteroidota bacterium | reverse complement strand
CATCGCTAAAAATAAAACGCTGTTGTCATGGCAAAAAAGGTAAAAGGCCGGGAGCTGAAAGAGGTAGTGGTCGAGCAGGACGAAGTTACATCCGAAGAGGAAAGTTCTCCGGTGCTGGCATTTTTTGAAAAAAACCGCAACGCCCTCCTGATCGGTGGAGGCGCGCTGGTTGTCGTTATTCTGGGTGTCCTGGGTTTTAACTACTTCCGGGGGGCTAAAAACACAGAGGCTGAAGCCGAAATGTTCCATGCAGTTCAGTATTTCGAAGCAGATTCTCTCCGCCTCGCCCTTGATGGCGACGGAAGCTATATGGGTTTTCTGGAAGTTGCTGACAACTATCCCGGCACCAAAGCAGCCAATCTGGCCAACTATTATATCGGCGTGATCTACCTCCAGCAGGGAGACACCGAAAATGGCATCGAGTACCTTGAGCGCTTTTCTACCGGAGACAATATGCTCTCTATGGCAGCATACATGGCGCTGGGATTTGCCTGGGAAGACAAAGATGATCCTGCCAAAGCCGCAGACTACTTTGAGCGCGCAGCTTATACCCCCAAAGAAAACAAGGAAACCACTCCTTTTATGCTGATGCATGCAGGCCGTAACTACGAAGCCGCAGGCAAGCCCGAAAAGGCGCTGAAAGTCTATGAGACCATCCGCGATGAGTACCCCCTCAGCCAGGAAGGTTCTGCCATTGACAAATACATTGGCCGCGTAACAAAATGAGCGCATCCTCGGGTCACGACCTCAGCGGTATCCGCTATACGGGTACCAATCCCCATACCGCAGACCGGGTGGTGATTGTCGTGGCTAAATGGAATCCCGAAATTACGGAAGCCCTCTATGAAGGGGCTGTCGCGACCCTGCGCGAAGCAGGCGTACGTGCAGAAAATATCCTCCGCTACTCTGTTCCGGGTTCTTTCGAACTCCCCATCGGCGCTGAGCTGGCTTTCAAACGCCACTTCAACCTCGATGGGATCATTTGTCTGGGATGTGTAATCCAGGGCGAAACACGGCACTTTGAGTTTATCTCGCAAGCCGTAGCGCAGGGCATCATGCGCGTGAGCCTCGATCACAAAAAGCCCGTGATCTTCGGGGTACTCACCCCCGACAGCCAGCAGCAGGCCCTCGACCGCGCTGGCGGGAAGTATGGCAACAAAGGCGCAGAAGCGGCCGTTGCCCTCCTCGAAATGGTGGACCTGGAAAGAATCTGATCCAAACAGTTCCCCGTACCGGCGACTTTAGTCGCTGCATATTGCCTTGCTGCAAAGCTGAGTTGGAATTACACGGAGAAACGGAGGCACTAAGTTTCACGGAGAGGCTCTGTGTTCCTCTGTGACTTTGTGTCTCTGTGTAAAATGCTCAATCCCAGTTCAAAAACACCGCATTCCCCAGCAGCAGCTTACCGCTGTGCCAGAAGCCCCGGAACCCCGGCGTATCCGTAAAATACACCAGCGTACCCGAACCGTACCGTTCCGTACCCAGGGCCAGACTTCCGGCCATACGTGCCTGGAGCTTTTTACCCGTAAACCCACTCACCGGAGCGGCATCTTTGACCATGCCCACATTCCAGGCCTTCGGCGAATTCAGCATCGGCAGCACCTCGCTGCTTTGTTTCATCATAAAAAAGACAGAGTCTTCGCCAAACGCCAGCGGGTGCGTGTCGTCGAGCAGCACTTTATAAATACTTCCGGCAGTGGTTTCGCTGATCTGATTCCGCTCGCGGTCAGAGAAGCGCAGCAGCGCAGGTGTGGCGGGCGCATTTGGCCGCTCTTTTTCGCTCATTTTAGCGGCCTCGGCCTCTTTTTTCTCCACCGTAGCAGCTACCTGGGTGCGGGGCATGCCTTCAGGCGCAGCACCTGTGAAGAGCGAAAGGGCGCCTTCGATCGCAATCACCTTGCCGCCTTGCTGCGCAAATTCATACACCTGCGTTTTGACCCTTGCATAGCGTCCATCTGTCAGGATCAGCACATCAAATGCGCTGAGGTCCACCTGGTCGAGGTTCGCCAGCGGCAGCACCGTCACCGGATAGCGGAGTTCCTGCTCAAAAAAGTGCCACACTTCGCCGAAGGTCGTAGCGCTGACCCCCTGACCGTTTACAATGGCGACCCGCAGCGGGCGAACCAGTCCCAGCGAACTTGAGCCAAAATCGCTTCCCTCTGTTACCAGGCCCGTAAATACCGGCTCTACTGGCTGGCCGCATTCGCTGGCGATCCGGGCTACTTTTTCGTCGAAGCCATCCTGGGGATTATCGGCACGGGTGACGATGAGCGTGCCGCGCGCGTAGGTTTTGCCATTGCTCTCGAAAGGTGCCGCCGCAAAGCGAGACTGAATTCCCGCTTTCAGCAGGGCTGCCAGAAACTGCACATCCTGCACATCTTTCCACTCGGAGAGCCAGGCATATATGTTCCCTTTCGGCACCAGAACAGTCTGCGCAGGCTGTCCTGCGGGGCGTTTCCCTACGCCGATGTTTTCGGTAGAGGCATAGGTCTGCAAGCCGTATGCATAGGGCAGTCCCCAGGCAGTCAGATCATAGGTCAGGCTGTCCTCGGGCACGGTATTCGGCTCGAATAAAATCTGAAGCAGGGTGGACTGTGGCTGGAAGGCCGAAATCACAATATCACTTTCTTCCAGGCGGAAGCTCGTTTGTTTTACCTCCTGATACGAATAGCCGTTGTAGCTGCGTCCAGGCTGTGCTGCGAGGCCATACTGGATGCGGTTGTTGTCGAGCAACTTCAGCAGGGCGGCTGTGCGGGCCGGATCCTGTTTTCCTTTGATTACATAACTCCGGTAGCTGCCGTAAGGATTTTTGAGGGCATTGGTATAGAAGGTGTTAAATTCTTTTTGAAGGCGCTCTTTGTTCCGGAAGGCCGTCTCGATGGTCGAAATGCCGGAAGTATAATGGTGTGCGATGCGGTCGCTGAGGGTAAGTGTGTCGCCATTGGCGGTGCGGATGCCCCTGCCTGCCCTGCCTGACCCGCCCTGCTCGAAGGTAAACCCGATCGCTCCCTGGAAAATGGGCCAGGTGTCGCCATAGCTGGGGTAGAGCAGGTCGTAAGTTTCGCGGGTAAAATAGAGCCAGCCGTTTTTGTCGAAGTGCGAAGCCTGGTTTTTGCCGGCCAGTTGCTGAAACTCCCGCTGCCAGGGGGTGATGGCGGGATGGTAGGGTTTGGCTGCCGGGGCAAAATAATAGGTAGAGTTGTAGCCCATTTCGTGAAAATCCACGTGTACATGGGGTAGCCAGCTCTGATAAAGCGCCACCCGGAGCTGGGTTTCGACCTGTGTCTGCCAGCACCAGTCGCGGTTGAGGTCGAAGAGGTAGTGGTTAAACCTGCCGCCGGGCCAGGGCTCCTGGTGTTCCCACGCCACAGGGTCGGGGTTCATCTGGCTGGCAGCGGCCTGCCGGTACCAGTTGGTATAGCGGTCGCGGCCATCGGGGTTGATGCAGGGGTCCAGAATCACGATCATCTGGTCGAGCCAGCGGGCCGTGTCGGCGGTGATGAGGGTGTGCAGCGTTTTCATGGCTGCTTCGGTCGAAACCGACTCATTGCCGTGAATGTTGTAGCTCAGCCACACGATGGGCAATTCTGCGCCTTTGATATCCCCCTGCACATAGCCTGCGCGTATCTGCTGGTTGCGCCGGATTTCCTCAAGCCGGGCAAGGTTTTGCTCGCTTCCCAGCACCGCGATCAGCAGGTCCCTGCCTTCATTGGTTTTGCCATAGGGAAAAAGCCTGATGCGGGGAGACTGCTGGGCCACATGCTGGTAATAGGCGACGACCTTGTGGTGGTAGGTAAACTGGTCGCCAAGTGCGTAACCCAGAAATTCGGAAGGGGACTGGATTTGCGCACAAAGTTTGACGGCACACAAAGCAATCAGTACAAAAGAGATAAGCGGGCGCATGGAGAGGAAAATTCAGGTTTATGGGGCTGAAAGTAGAAAAGAAAGCCCGTTAAACCCAATTCAGGCGGATAAATCCTGTATCCATTTTGGGAAAAAGAGAGATTCGGACGGGCAGCACAGCGGCAACCGTCGGCGGAGGTGAAAAAATTATACGCTTATTTGAAAAAAAATGAATGACAGAAAATCAATGCAAAAGACTGACTATCTGCGAATTAGCGTTCTGAAAAAAGGAGGAGTGGCGGTGAAAAAAAGTTGGGCAAACGTGTGTGCCGCATTGACCGTCAGCGAAATTGCGATTTCGGCCAGGATTTTGTAAATTATCCCTTCACAACCCGGTAGAAAAAATCCCGCAGGAACCGTGCCGTTTTTAGTCTTAACCGCTTAAACGGGAATTTTTTCTACTCAGGCGGTGAATTTCGGTAAATTGCAAGTGCTTTTGTATCTCGCAGTGTGGCTAAACGGTAAGATCCGGGTGTATTATGCTCAAACAGAATCAGCAACTCAGACTGCTCCAAAAAATATCTCCTCAACAGATTCAGTTCATCAAACTGTTGCAGGTGCCGACGGCCTCTCTTGAGCAGCGGATCAAGGAAGAACTTGAGCGAAATCCTGCTCTTGAAGACGAGCAGACCACAGGCTATGAGGACGAACCCCAGAACGACTATCAGGACCTCGACCGCAAAGACGAAGATTATCAGGCCCCTGACCCCGAAGGTTCTGCGGCGCAGGAGCAAAGTATAGAGGACTATCTCGTTACCGACGACTACGACTTCCGGACCCACCTGCCCACCGGAGGCGACGATGACGACGATGACTATGAGGCGCCCATTGTGCAGATGAAAAGCCTCTTCGACCAGCTTCAGGAGCAACTGACGATGGCTTCGCTCACGGACCACCAGCTGCTCATCGCCGAAAACATCATTGGCAATATTGACGAGGACGGCTACCTCCGCGCACGCGGTTCGATGGACCCCATCAAGGCGATTGTGAACCAGATGGCCTTTACCCAGCGGATCTCGACCACCGTGCAGGAAGTAGAGCATGTGCTGAGAGAGATTCAGCGATTTGACCCTCCGGGTGTGGGTGCCCGTGACCTCCAGGAGTGCCTGCTGCTCCAGCTCCGCCGCAAAGAACGCTCCCGCTTCAGCGATCTGGCCATTACCATTATCGAGAAATATTTCGACGAGCTAACCAAAAAACACTTCTCCCGCATCCGCACCCGTCTGGGCGTGGACGATGAGGAGCTCAAAGAAGTCTATAACGTAATCACCCGCCTCAACCCCAAGCCGGGCGAGTCGCAGACGGTGGTGCGCCACGATTATATTATCCCCGACTTTATCCTCACCATCGAAAACGGCCAGATACAGATTCGCCTAAATAGCCGCAATGCCCCCGACCTCAAGGTGAGCAAGAGCTATGTGAATATGTATAAGGAGTATAAAGGCAAGGACAAAACCCGCAAGGACCCGAAAGTCCGGGAAACCCTCGATTTTGTGAAGCAGCGCATCGAAGCCGCCCAGTGGTTTATTGATGCGATCCGCCAGCGCCAGTTTACCCTCCTCAAAACGATGGAGAGCATCGCCGAAAAACAGCGCGAGTTTTTTATCTCCGGCGGCGAAGAGCGGATGCTGAAACCGATGATTCTCAAGGATATAGCTGATGAAATCAGCATGGACATATCTACCGTGAGCCGCGTGGCCAACAGCAAATATGTCCAGACAGACTTTGGGATTTACCCGCTGAAATTTTTCTTCACAGAGGGCATCGAGTCCGACGACGGCATCGTATCCAACCGCGAAGTAAAGAAGGTGCTCGAAGAGATCATCGGTGGCGAAAGCAAACGCCGCCCCCTCTCAGACGACAAAATCGCCGAGATGCTCAAAAAGCATGGCTACAATATCGCCCGGAGGACAGTAGCCAAATACCGCGAGCAACTCGGCGTACCTGT
>RDXT01000313.1 GCA_004292985.1 Bacteroidota bacterium | reverse complement strand
TCCTCCATCAGGTACTTGCCCGAGGGCATAAGGTTCACCAGCAGGGGCATCTCGCTGCCCAGGTGGTCGAAGTCCGCCAGCGTGAGCGGCACCCCGATTCGGCCTGCAATGGCCAGCAGGTGAATCACAAAGTTGGTCGAGCCGCCGATGGCGGCGTTGATGCGGATGGCATTTTCAAATGCCTCGCGGGTGAGGATCGCCGAGAGACGCAGGTCTTCTTTCACCATTTCCACGATGCGGCTGCCCGCCATGTGTGCCAGCACCTTGCGCCGCGAGTCTGCCGCCGGGATCGAAGCGCCGCCCGGCAGGGTGAGGCCCAGGGCCTCGATCATACAGGCCATCGTAGAGGCCGTACCCATGCTCATGCAGTGGCCCCGGCTGCGCGACATGCAGGATTCCGCCTCATAAAACGCTTCCAGGCTCATATTGCCTACCCGCAGCTCTTCGCTGAAGCGCCACACGTCTGTTCCCGATCCGATGTCGCGCCCCTGGTATTTGCCATTGAGCATCGGCCCGCCGGATACGAAAATCGAAGGCAGGTCCACGCTGCATGCGCCCATGAGAATGGAAGGGGTCGTTTTGTCGCAACCGCCCATCAGCACCACACCGTCTATGGGATTGGCGCGGATAGACTCCTCGGCATCCATGCTGGCCAGGTTGCGGTAGAGCATGGCCGTGGGCCGGATCAGGGTTTCGCCCAGCGACATCACCGGAAACTCCAGCGGAAATCCTCCTGCCTCCAGCACGCCGCGCTTCACCGATTCGGCCAGTTCACGGAAGTGCGCATTGCAGGGCGTCAGTTCCGACCAGGTATTGCAGATACCGATCACCGGGCGGCCATCAAACACATGGTCGGGCAGGCCCTGGTTGCGCATCCAGCTTCGGTAAATGAAGCCCATTTTGTCGGTTTTGCCAAACCATTCGCGGGAGCGGAGGGGATGAGACATGCGGCGTAGTTGTAGGGTAACGTAGAGATTGTAATCCGGAGAAAGTCTTATCTTTACAGAGACTGACTTTAAATATACAGCACATGGCTCATATTCTCAGAACCATATGGAAGAAAAACGGGTGCGCTACCTTCCTGCCGGGCCGTTTCACTCAGTCCCAACGGTAAATCCGCACCCGTACGACGGTATTTTGCCGCTCCCAGATCAATCGCTCCGGCGGAAGGTCCGGGTTGCCGGAAGGGTTGGCAGGGGGTGAAATCTCCGCCGCAATCCGCATCGCCGGATCATAGACCACCGAGGCCTGCAACTCATGCCCGGCACTCAGATAGCCGAGGCGCGGATCCTGAAAACTATTGTACAGCGGGAAATTGGCATAAAAACATTCATCCGGAAGCAGTTCCTGTTCGAGGTACTTCACTGCCTCCTGCTGGAGAGCCACATAGTCGCGGTAGGTGCCATCGAGTTCGTAGGCGCTGCGCTGCCAGATCTGTGTGATCGGCAAAAGCGCCAGGCAAAAGCCGAGTGCATAGGCAAAGGGGCGTATCCGGGGGCTGACATTCGCCCAGGCATGTACCAGCATCGCCAAGCAGACCGCCATAAATGGAAAAATCGCGATGAGGTAGCGTTCCATAAAAAAGTTGATGCTGGTAAAGGCCATTAATCCGACACAAAAAAGGGCGGACAGGGGCACAAACGGATGAAGCACAAACTGCCTCCGGCGTACCCAAAGCAGTGCCGCACCTGCGATTGCCATAGCGATCAGCCAGAAACTGCGCCCCTGGGTATTGCAGACAAAAACAATTGTTTTGCTGATCCGCCGCAGGAGCTTGGGGCCGCTGAGTGCGATGTAATCGGTATGAAGCGGGAAGAAAAACCAGCCATTTTGTACCCGTTGGATAATCAGAAACAGCCCGAACAGCAGCAGCGGCGAAAGCGCCACAAGGATGCCCCGCACACGTGGGCGGGCGTAGATCAGCGCCCATGCCGCGCAGCAGAGCGGCACCAGCAGGGCAGACTCTTTGGTAAACAAGGCCGCAGCACACCAGGCAATATAGGCCGGGTATTTGTGGCGGGAAAAGGCTTCGAGGGCCAGTAAAACGGTGAGGCTGAGCAGCATTTCAGGGAAGCCCAGGCCCGCTACGGGGAAAAAGTGGGGCATTGCCAATACGCCAAGACCGGCGATCAGTCCGGCCCGAGCATCGAGGAGGCGGCTGCTACAGCGGTAGGTCGCCCACACCAGCAGCAGGCTGATGGCGATATTCGCCAGGCGAAAGGCCGCGACCGACCAGCTGCTCAGCTTCATGATACAGGAGATCAGAAAGTAATACAGCAGGGGGTGCCCCCGTGACAAGTCCTGCGGCAGTGCGGAGGGCAGCATGCCTGGTCCGTGGTCCACCATATATAAAATGCCCGGCCCATAGACCCCCAGTTCGTCCCAGAAGAGGGGCACATTGAGAAAAGGGATTTGTGCGATGAGGAATACCAGCGTGGCAGCAGCCAGCAGGAGGGGGTAACCTCGGTTCCCGGAAAGGGCAGAACGTATTCCTGACATGTTGCTTTGGGTAAACTCTCCCCTAAAGGTACGCGAAATTCTGCTTTTTCTATATGTTCCGGCTTCGCGCTCGCTTGTGGGTGGTCTCCGACCTGAAACAAGCTTTTTCACGCGGAAACGCAAAGGGGCGGAGGCGCAAAGAAAAATTTAGCCCTCTGCGTCTCCTAAACTCCCCGTCTCTGCGTGAACTCCAGCTCTCCTCGCTTGTGAGTGCCTCTGCGTGAACTCCAACCCACCCAGTACAGCCACGTGCCGGGCTTAATGCATATAAGCGGCCCGCAGGTGAAATTTTTTTTCAACCATTTCCTTTTTTTGTACCTTTCAACTTGTCATTATATGCATACTCAACCCACGCTCCTATGACCCCTACATCCGGCGACTTCAAGCCTTTTATCTCCGCAGACCAGCGGGTGCCCGAGTTTACCCTCAAAGCCATTTTGCTGGGTGCCTTTTTCGGAATTCTTTTTGGTGCAGCCACGGTCTATCTGGCCCTCAAAGCGGGACTTACCGTTTCTGCCTCTATCCCGATTGCGGTGCTGGCGATCTCCATTGGCCGAAGCATATTCAAAACGACCATTCTCGAAAACAACATCATCCAGACCACCGGATCAGCGGGCGAATCGGTCGCTGCCGGGGTCGTATTTACCCTGCCTGCTTTCCTTTTTCTGACAGATAAGGCTGTCGGTGCTGAGTTTTTCAACTACTGGACCATCCTGATCCTGGCCATGTTTGGCGGTATCCTCGGTACGCTGATGATGATCCCGCTGCGACGCTCCCTGATCGTAAAAGAACACGATAATCTGCCCTACCCCGAAGGAACGGCCTGCGCCTCCGTGCTGATTGCAGGTGAAAAAGGCGGCAGTTTTGCCCGTACCTCCTACCTCGGTCTGCTTGTAGCGATGGGATATGCCATTCTGCAAAAGGTATTTCACTTTATCGCCGAAGTGCCCACCTTCGTCACAGAAAAAGCCAATAAATACCTCCCTGCTGCCCAGGTGAGCGGCGAAATCACCCCCGAATACCTCGGCGTAGGCTATATCATCGGCCCAAAAATCTCCGGCGTGCTGGTCGCGGGCGGCGTACTGGCCTGGCTGGGCCTTATCCCCCTGCTGGCGACCCTGCTCTACGGCCACCAGGACATCATCGCAGATCAACTCACCAAACTCGGTATCTCGACCGCCCGCTATGGCTGGGACGCTGCCACCGGGCAGTTCGGGAACCTGGCCGAAGCCATTTACCGCGCCTATGTACGTCAGATCGGTGCAGGCGCTGTGGCCGCAGGTGGTTTTATTACCCTGTTTAAGACACTCCCGACCATTATCAGCACTTTCCGTGAGAGCATGGGTTCGCTGAAAGAGAAAAATGCAGCGCAGACGGTCTCCCGCACCGAGCAGGACCTGTCTTTCCGCACCGTACTGATCGGCAGCGCCGCCCTGATCCTGCTGATGGCCGTTTTGCCCAATATCCCCGGCGAAAATATCCTAAGCAAACTGCTTATTGGGGTGCTGGTGATTGTGTTTGGCTTCTTTTTCGTAACGGTTTCGAGCCGGATTGTGGGTCTGATCGGTTCTTCGAACAACCCCATTTCAGGTATGACCATAGCGACCATCATGGGCACAGCGCTGGTATTTATCAGTGTCGGCTGGACCGGACAGGTGTATGAGCCGATGGCATTGGTGGTAGGCGGCATGATCTGTATCGCTGCGGCAAATGCAGGTGCGACCAGCCAGGACCTCAAAACAGGCTATATCATCGGCGCCACGCCCAAATATCAGCAGATTGCCCTCTTCATCGGGGTTATTGTCAGCTCTCTCGTCATTGGATTAACGGTAAAATACCTCGATACGCCCACTTCTGCCCGTTTGGCGGAGGGGATCACCCACGAAATCGGCGAAAAATACAACGCTCCCCAGGCCACCCTCATGGCTACGCTCATCAAGGGCCTGCTTTCCTTCAATCTCGACTGGCAATTTGTGCTTGTGGGGGTATTTCTGGCCGTTACCATGGAGCTTTGCGGGGTAAAATCGCTCTCTTTTGCCGTGGGTGCCTATCTGCCCCTCTCTACGACCCTGCCTATTTTCGCAGGGGGTGCGCTGCGGGGCTTTTCGGAATATGTGGCCAAACGCAAGGGTGAAACGGTGGCAGAAGGAGATGACGAACTGGGCAAAGGCAACCTGTTTGCAACCGGTCTGGTCGCAGGTGGCGCCCTCGCAGGCGTGATCGTGGCCCTGCTCGCCGTCAATGACAATGTCGCCAATGCCCTGGCAGCCGTGAATCTGGAGCCGGGCATCGCAAACCTACTCGGACACGGCGGCTATCAGCTCCTCGGCGTGCTCTGCTTCGCTGCGATGGCATTTGGTCTCTACCGCATTTCCCGTCAAAAATAAGCCCCTGACTACTATCTATTATGAGCAAATACATCCTCGCCCTCGACCAGGGTACGACCAGCAGCCGCGCCATTCTGTTTGACCACGACTGCAACATTGTCGGCATGGCACAGAAAGAATTTACCCAGATTTTCCCCAAGCCGGGCTGGGTAGAGCATAACCCTCGCGAAATTCTGGACACACAAATTGCCGTTGCCCGCGCAGTTATTGCACAGACAGGCATATCAGTCCACGATATTTCAGGAATCGGCATCACCAACCAGCGTGAAACGACGGTTGTGTGGGACCGGGAGAGCGGAGAACCGGTATATAATGCCATCGTATGGCAGGATCGCCGCACCGCAGACATCTGCAATGACCTCAAAGCCCGCGGACTGGAAGAGTACATCCGCCGTGAAACGGGTCTGGTCGCCGATGCCTACTTTTCCGGAACCAAAATCAAATGGATCCTCGATTATATCGCCCTGAACAACCCGGATGTAAAGGTAGAAAACCTCGCATTTGGCACCATTGATACCTGGCTGATCTGGAACCTCACCGGAGGTCGTGTGCATGCCACCGATTACTCCAACGCTTCCCGCACCCTGCTCTACAACATCCGCAGCCTGCGCTGGGACGAGCGGATGCTCCAGGAACTCGATGTACCCGCCTTTATGCTGCCCGAAGTGCGCGACTCCAGCGGCGACTTTGGCGTGGCCGATGCTGAATATTTTGGTGCGGCAATCCCGATCTCCGGAGTGGCCGGCGACCAGCAGGCAGCGCTGTTCGGGCAGGCTTGCCTGGAGCCGGGTATGGCCAAAAACACCTACGGTACGGGTTGTTTTATGCTGATGAATACGGGTGAAACACCTGTGTTTTCGCCTTCGGGTCTGGTAACAAGCCTGGCATGGGGGCTGAATGGCAAAGTAAACTACGTCCTCGAAGGCAGTATTTTTATTGCCGGAGCGGCGATCCAGTGGCTGCGCGACGGGCTGAAA
>RDXT01000938.1 GCA_004292985.1 Bacteroidota bacterium | reverse complement strand
AACGGCGATCACCCCGTTCAGAAAGCCTGGCTTGAGCACGACGTGGCCCAGTGCGGCTATTGTCAGGCCGGGCAGATTATGAGCGCGGTTTCGTTGCTCAAAAGCACCCCAAAGCCCAACGATACAGACATCGACAACGCTATGTCGGGCAACATCTGCCGGTGCGGCACCTATACACGGATCAAGGAAGCCATCAAAACTGCCGCTAAGAAATAGTCATTAGGTTGCCATTCTTCGTCATTTATTGTCATTAGTAGCAGAGGCCACCAATGACAATCTAATGGCGCGAAGCGAATGACAACCTAATGACAGCAAAGCTAAATGACCATGAAAAATCTAAATCGTCGCGGCTTCCTCAAATCGTCGGCTTTGGCTGGCGGGGGCCTGTTGTTGAGTGTTAGCTGGATGGCCAAAGCAGAGGCCGCCGAAAAAATAGGGATTGCTGGTGGCGTAGACGTGTGGCACGAACTGAATGGATACATCCGCATCACGCCCGACAACGTCATCAAACTCATGTGCCCCAACCCGGAGTTTGGGCAAAACGTAATGACGGCGTTACCCATGATTGCCGCTGAAGAATTGGACGCCGACTGGAAAAACGTACAGGTCGAAATGGCCACGCACGATGGCGTTAAATACGGTTTCCAATTTACGGGTGGCAGTCAGTCGATCCGGGCGTACTGGAAACCCATGCGTCAGGCAGGAGCCGCAGCCCGGCAAATGCTCCGCGAGGCTGCTGCCCAAACGTGGGGCGTACCCGTCGACGAGGTAACCACAAAAGCGGGTGTGTTAAGCCACAGCAGTGGTAAGTCGGCAAAGTATGGCGAGATGGCTTCTAAAGCCGCGACCATTGCCGTTCCGAAAGATGTAAAACTGAAAGCCCCGAAAGATTTTACGGTGGTTCGTCAGTCGAAGAAAAACGTAGAGGGCCAAAAAGTCGTGACGGGCAAGCCCTTGTTTGGATTTGATTACCAAACTGAGGGCATGTTGATCGCGATGGTGCAGCACCCACCCGCGTTTGGTATGAAATTGAAATCGTTCGATGCGGCTCAGGCGTTGAAAATGCCGGGTATCAAAGCGGTATTCTCGTTTAAAGTGTTTGAAGACGGCACCGAGCGGGGGGCGTTTGAAACCCGCACGTTCAACGAGTTGGTGGCCGTGGTGGGCAACAGTACCTGGGAGGTGATGAACGCCCGCAAAAAGCTTACGGTGAATTGGGAGCCGATGACCGCCGATTTCAAGGAAACGATAAATTTCCGGGGCAACAAGCGCGAGGAAATCATGCCCGCCGGGCTGGAAAGCACGACTGCACAATTTGAAAAGATGCAGGAACGTGCTAAGCAACCTGCCAAAGAACTCCGCAAAGACGGTGACCCTGAAACAGCGTTCAAGAATGCCGCGCAAATCCTGGAGCGCACCTACACGGCCCCGTTCCTGGCACATAATTGCATGGAGCCAATGAACTGCTTTGCCCACGTCACCGCCGAC
>RDXT01000937.1 GCA_004292985.1 Bacteroidota bacterium | reverse complement strand
TTCCAGCAACATGCGGTCAAATGCAGGGTCCATAGTGCCCGACAAATCGAGGGGCAGCCAGAAGGTTGTTGTAATATTCTCATACACAGCCTCTTCGTGCACGAGGTTGCAGCAGGTCAGCGGGCAGTTGTTGATCAGATTCACCAGCGCGTCATACATTTTGCGGGCTGTCGCCAGGTCGGGCGATTGCTCAAATACGGCCACAAGCGAGCGGCGTTTGCCCTGGCGCTCGTCCATAAAGTAGGTATCGGAGGCCGCGGGCAAAGGAAACAGGCAGGTGTAAATGTTGCCATTGTCGCCTGGACTTCCGTTGACCGGACCGAGGCTCCGGCTGAAATTCTGGCCGAAATCGGTGCTGAGCGCATCGAGGGTCGCGCAAAAGTCGGTGATAAATGCCTGTACTTCCACGTCTGCACTGGCAGGCTCGGTCTGTGCAGCGAGAGAAAGCGGCAGGATAAAGAGCAGGGGAAGGATTCGCTTCAACGTAAGAGGCATAAAAGAGGGTAAATAGCCACAGTAAAAGCAAGATAGGCGATTAATTGCGTAATTTCCCCGCCAGATCGCAAAAAAACACACCTCTGATATGCGTGCAGGTATAATCATCTTGTTGCTGGTAGCTGGCATGAGCACTGGTCTGCGCGGACAGGACCGCTGCGCTTCCGGAGAAATGCCCCCCGGATACGCGGAGCTTGCGGGCATCGCCTCTCAGGCCGCCGGGCGCAGCGATACCCTCTATCAGATACCTGTTGTATTTCACCTGGTGGCGCGCTCCAACGGCAGCAGCCAGACACAGGCCTGGCGGGTTTTGCAGGCCCTCTGCGAACTGAACGAACAATTTGAAGCGGCAGGAATCCGCTTTTTTCTGCCGGAGCAGGGCATCCGGCAGGTGAACCAGACCAGTCTTTTTACCCAGCACTACCTGAGCGCAAACCAGCAGCAGATGCGCAACCTGAGGGCGGATTCTGCCCTGAATATCTTTGTGGTGCAGAATGCGGGGCCATCGGGTGAGCAGAATGTAGTGGGCTACTTTGATGCGGGCGACGACTGGCTGGTGCTGCGGCGTGATATGCTGCGCAGTGGCAACAAGGCCCTGGCCCACGAATGCGGGCACTTTTTCGGCCTGCTGCATCCGCACTACGGCTG
This sequence comes from Bacteroidota bacterium, assembly GCA_004292985.1. GTDB lineage: Bacteria > Bacteroidota > Bacteroidia > J057 > J057 > RDXT01. The sequence goes on along the minus strand of RDXT01000937.1, from coordinate 346 downwards.
GGATGTCCAGGCCTGGACACAGCCCGGCCCGGCTCCGGCCTTGTCTTCCGATGGTATCACTGCCACAGAGCGCATGGATGGCTCCAATTGCCAGAGCGCCGGAGACCAGCTTTGCGATACCCCTCCCGACTATAACGTGGGCCTTGACTGGCAGCAGTCCTGCCACTATGCCGGAGGCGTGCAGGACCCGGCCGGTACGCTCCTCGATCCTGCGGAGGGGCTGATTATGAGCTACTTCAATGACAGTTGCCGGGCTGTATTCAGCCCCCAGCAGCAGGCGCTGATGCGGGCTGCTCTGGCGCTTCCGGCGCGGGCCTACCTGCTGGGGCAGTCGGCAAACAGCGAT
>RDXT01000936.1 GCA_004292985.1 Bacteroidota bacterium | reverse complement strand
TCATGGGAAAATGTACTTGCCGCAAGTGTGCTGCTGATACTTATCACGCTGCTCGCAGGCCTCTATCCTGCATGGGTCCTGTCTGGTTTTCAGCCTGCGGACACCTTAAAGCGGATATTTAAGGCAGGAAAAGGGGCAATTTATTTTCGTAAGGGCCTTGTGATTACGCAGTTTACGGTATCTGTCGCCATGATTGTCGCTACCTGGGTCATGGCTTCGCAGCTACGCTACATGCAGCATAAAAGTCTCGGCTACGACCGGGAGCAGGTGCTGGTTGCCCGCTTTGAAGGCAAGATTCCGGAAGAAAAGAAAACCTTGTTCCGGCAGAAAATACAATCTATGCGCTTCGTGAAAGCGGCATCTTTCAGCAGCCACCTTCCCGGTTCGGCTATCGGAGAAAATAAGCTGGTTCCGGATTTCCTTCCTCCGGGAACAGATTTGGGTATTCAATTTATGTTCGCTGACGAAAGCCACCTCGAAGCGCTGGGTATTGAGCTGGCAGAGGGACGGGGGTTTACAAAAGGAAATGCTCTGGGTACAACTGAATTTTATATTAATGAGGCTGCTGCCAGGCGTTTTCAGTGGAAGGAGGGTGCCGGACGTAAACTGGCCTATTATACCTATCAATATACCCCCGAGGGCGGCTATCGGGAAATCCCGGCAGAGGGCGAAGTGGTTGGAGTCCTCAGAGATTACCATACACAGTCCCTTCGCACGGCAATAGAACCCTTGCTGATCGTGCGTTACAATGAACCTCTGGGCAATCTGGCCATCAAAATTCAGGAGGAGCATGTGGAAGAGGCGATAAAAACCCTTTCCGGAACCTGGGCTGACATATTTCCGGGAGTGCCTTTTGAGTACCACTTTCTGGACGATACCTACAATGCCAACTACCAGACAGAAGTCCGCAGTGGGCGGGTCGTAGCGCTGTTTGCCGCTTTTGCCATCCTGATTTCATGCCTGGGAGTATTTGGGCTGTCTGCGTTTGCAGCTGAGCAGCGCACCAAAGAGATCGGCATCCGCAAAGTGATGGGTGCCTCTGCGCTTTCTATCGTGGCTTTACTGTCAAAAGATCTGACAGGGCTTATCGTCGCAGCATCACTTATCGCCTGCCCCCTTGCCTGGTGGGCCATGAACCAATGGCTCGCCGACTTCGCCTACCGCATAGACATCCCCTGGTGGGCCTTTGCCCTGGCCGGAGGCGTAGCCCTGCTGCTGGCTTTTGCTACGATTAGTTTTCAAAGTATCCGCGCGGCCATCGCCAATCCGGTGAACAGCCTGCGGAGCGAGTAGATAGACGCAAGATGTTAGACACAAGATGTGAGACTGGAGATGTTTGGCGGGGGTTCGGTAAACTCACCCACCGCAGTTTTGAACCCTGATCCCTGAAAACTGAACCCTGAAAACTGTTCCCTGTTCCCTGTTAACTGTTCCCTGTATGCTGTATAACTACCTGAAAATCGCCTTCCGCAACCTCTACAAACGCAAGTTT
>RDXT01000312.1 GCA_004292985.1 Bacteroidota bacterium | reverse complement strand
TAAAAGCAAAAACAACTCGGATGTTACCTTTACCCCCACAGCCGGGCTGGGCATATCCTCTACCTATCTGGGCAGCAACGCAGGCGCCCGCAGCATAAGTGCCAAGGCAGGCGTAACGGCCCGCTTTAAATACGGCTCTCTTTCAGCGGAATACCTCAGCCAGCCCGGTCCGGTAAGGCGCGACTATGTGGATGAAGAAAAAGTCAAAAATGGTCAGGAAATCCGGCTCGGCAGTTCCTGGCACAAAGACTTTTTCGACAAGCGCCTGAGCCTCGATGGCAGCGCCACGGTAAGCTATCTGCTTCGTTCTCAGCAGGTAAAGGCAGAAATGGCTGCCGGGGTTTCGTACAAAGGGGAAAATGGCTGGTCTTTTGGGGCAGATGTCAAAGTGGATCCGACGAAAGTGGCTTCGGGCGAAGGAGCCGCCTCCGTTTCGCTCAATGCCCGCAAGGTGATCGAGGCGCCCCAGCCACGGCTGCGCTATTACAACCTCAAGGTGGTCTTTTTTAAGGACGAAAACGGCAACCGCCTGAACGAGCCTACCGAAGCGGGCGTGAGCAATGTGCTCGTGTCCCTCCAGCGGTCCAAAGAACCCTCGCCCACCGGAGAGCCGATCCAGTTTAAGCCGCCTGAGATTATGTCCGATGAAAAAGGCCTCGTTTCCTATCTCAAAGCGCCTCAGGGCACGTATTTTATCTCTCTGAAGGAACTCTTTGCCCAGACGCAATACACCAATATGAACGGCAGCGAGCTTGAAGTGCTGCTAAACAAACATACAACCCTGCTGGTGCCTTATACCAAAAGTGTGATGATTACGGGCAATGTGAGCATTGCACGGGATAAATTTTCGCGGCTCACCGGCATCTCGCCCGCCCGCATCCGGGTGACGGTCACGGATGCCAACGGGGCTGTGTCTCACAGCCTGACGGACGACAAGGGCAATTTTATCATCAGCGCGCCTTTTACTGAAAAATATACCGTTACCCTGAAAAATGTGCTCGGCGACAAGTTTGATCTCCCCGACGGCACCCAGGAAATCCAGGTGACGAATGGCGAGCAGCGCTTTGAGGTGAATTTTCATTTTAAGGAAAAGGGCCGCTCGATCAATTTTGGAGGATAGGGATCGATTGGGTTTCACGCGGAGACGGGGAGACGCAAAGAAGAAATTGAACCTCTGCGTCTCCCAAACTCTGCCTCTCTGCGTGAAATCCAACTCAACATTCTCAGCGTTTCTTCTGCTGCGGCTTCCCAAACCGGATAAACTCACTCGGCTGATCCTGCTCCTTCTTGCGGGGCTGTTGCTGACGCTCATCGCGTCCGGGGCGGACATCGCGCTGACTATCAGTCCCTTTCATCGAAAGGCTGATGCGCTTCCGGGGCACATCCACCGCCGTTACGGTCACCTTTACCTTCTGCTGCACTTTCACCACCTCGCTCGGATGCGCAATGCGGCGGTTGGCCATCTGGCTGATATGCACCAGTCCATCCTGATGCACCCCAATATCTACGAATGCCCCAAAGTCGGTCACGTTGGTAACAATGCCCGGCAGTTCCATGCCCTCATGCAGATCCTCGATCGAGTTGATCCCCGCAGCGAAGCTGAACACCTCAAACTGCTGGCGGGGGTCACGGCCCGGCTTGGCCAGTTCCTGCACAATGTCCTGAAGCGTCGGCAGACCTACGGTTTCAGTTACATATTTTTTCAGGTCAATTTTCTTGCGCAGTTCCTCATCGCTCATGAGCGTGCTTACATCCGTGCCCAGGTCCTTTGCCATCTGAGACACCACCGGATAACTTTCCGGGTGCACAGCGCTGGCATCGAGCGGATTTTCGGCATTCCGGATGCGGAGGAAGCCCGCAGCCTGCTCGAAGGCCTTCGGGCCGAGGCGGGGCACTTTTTTCAGCTGGTCGCGCGAGCGGAAGGGGCCATTGGCATTGCGGTACTCCAGAATATTCTGCGCCAGGCTGGGTCCAAGACCGGAAACATAGGTCAGCAGTTGCTTGCTGGCGGTATTTACTTCCACCCCTACGGCATTCACGCAGGAAATCACCGTATCGTCGAGCGATTTTTTAAGCAGTTGCTGGTCCACATCGTGCTGGTATTGCCCCACCCCAATGGATTTCGGGTCAATCTTCACCAGCTCGGCCAGAGGGTCCATCAGGCGGCGACCGATAGAGACGGCACCACGCACCGTTACATCCTGATCCGGAAACTCTTCGCGGGCCACCTCGGAGGCAGAGTAAATCGAAGCGCCACTTTCATTTACCATCACAATGGCGATCGAAGCGGGCAGCCCCACCTCTTTCAGAAATGCTTCCGTTTCGCGGCCTGCGGTTCCATTCCCCACGGCAATCACCTCGATCTGGTGGCGGACCACCAGGTCCTGCACCGTAGCAGTGGCGCGGGCAGGCTGCGACTGCGGGTGGATGACGGTATTTTCCAGCAGCTTGCCCTGGCGGTCGAGACAAACGACCTTACAACCCGTACGAAAGCCAGGGTCCACCGCCATCAGGGTCTTTTCGCCCAGCGGAGCAGCGAGCAGCAACTGGCGCAGGTTGTCGGCAAATACGCGGATCGCCTCGCCATCGGCTTTGTCTTTGGAAAGTACCCGCACCTCGGTCTCCATCGAAGGAGCCATCAGGCGCTCGTAGCAGTCCTGGGCGGCCAGCGCTACCTGGTCGGAGGCAAGCCCACCACCTGTAACAAATTGTCTTTCAAGCAGATACTGCGCATCGGCCTCCTCCGGACGAATCCCCAGCGACAGAATCTCCTCCTTCTCCCCCCGGCGCAGCGCCAGCAGACGGTGAGAAGGGATCTCCGCTACAGACTCGCTCCATTCAAAATAGTCGCGGTATTTGGCCCCTTCTTCCTCCTTGCCTTTGAGTACCTTCGCCGAGATCACCCCCCTGCGCATAAACAGGTCGCGCATGCCCGCACGTGCGTGGGCATCTTCATTGATCATTTCGGCGATGATGTCGCGGGCACCTTCGAGCGCTTCTTCGACAGTGGAAACGCCTTTTTCTGTATCTATAAAATGCGTGGCAGCCGCATCGGGTTCGAGGTCATTTTTTTGCTCCATGAGCAGCAGCGCCAGCGGTTCGAGGCCTTTTTCGCGGGCAATGGTGGCGCGGGTACGACGTTTGGGGCGGTAAGGCAGGTAAATATCCTCCAGCTCGCTCATCGAGACCGCAGCCGTAACGGCGGCCTTCAGCTCCTCGTTTAGCAGGTTGCGCTCCTGCAGGGAAGTGAGAATGGCTTCCCGCCGCTTGTCCAGGGCCTGGAGCTGCTCCGCACGGTCGCGGATGGCTGCCAGTTGCACCTCGTCGAGGCTGCCGGTCACCTCTTTGCGGTAGCGCGCCATAAAGGGGATCGTCGCTCCGTCGGAAATAAGCGAAAGCGTTGCATCTATCTGGCGGCGGGCAAGCCCCAGCTCTTTTGCGATAATATCGGAATGCGTCTGCGCCATGTATTTTTCTTTGGGGAGGTAAATATAGGTAAGACTCATGCCTCGCACAACAGGCGATTGTTGTATATTTGCCCACATACGCCTCATTTTACACCACCATGCAGCCTCGTTTTCTTTCCCTTACGGACAAACTTATCCTGATTTTCAGCGGCTTCCACATGACGTTCGGCTGGCTGATGTTCAGCTTCGGGATGATTTTCGTATGGGCTTTTGTGATGAATTCTGAGCTGGTCTATCTGTTTGAGTCTGCCCAATGGACTACCACAGAAGGAGTTGTGAAAACCCTGGAACCTACCAACGCTTCTGAAAACAAGGTGCCTGTATATCGTTTTGTGTATGAATATCCGGTAAATGGGGTAATGTATCAGGGCGAGGGATTCATACGTGGCAGAAACCTGCAACCTGAGCAGCGCATCGAAGTACAGCACAGACCCGACACACCCAATATTTCGCGTCCTGCGACGGGCAGGCGGGCACTTTTTCCTTCGTTTGTGGCCTTTGTACTGATTTTTCCGGCACTCGGGCTGGGTTTTATCCTATATGCCTTCCGAAAAAATATGAAGGAGATGGATTTGCTGGTCAATGGACAATTTACCCGGGGTAAGCTGGTCAAAAAGGTGGCCACCAACGTCAGCATTAATGAGTCAGTGGTCTATGCCTATACGTTTTCCTTCGAAGTGAATGGCGAAAGCTATGAAGCAATAGGAAAAACCCACCAGGGCCGGTTGCTGGAGGATGAATTTACCGAGCGCCTGGTCTATGCCCCCCAGAATCCGGCCTATGCGGCCATGTACGATACCATTACCAATGCTCCGCGCCTGCTCGACAATGGCCAGTTCGCTCCGATTCCTCTCTCCCGTGCCTGGGTGCTGGCAGTGCCATTGCTTTCGGTACTGGTTCACGGATGGGTGTATGTTACTTTTTTTGCATAAGGCATCCTCCTCTGTGTCAGCAAAACCCAAAGCTGTGATGAACGGATGAGCATACGTAGCAACTTCCCCCTTTTCAGCATCGTATCAGAGGTATATATCAACAAAACTGAATCAACTACTTAATTTCTCATTTTTACTTTATGAAACGGACCCACTTTTTATCCCTGCTTTTGGCTGTCGGCTTTATGGCTTCTGCTTCCGGCGTTTTTGCCCAGAGCAACGTCATCCGTCTGGCCCCTTTTAAATTTGCCACCCGCTTCGGCAACATCGCGTATGAGCGCCAGGTAGCTCCGAAAATCTCCGTAGGCCTCGGAGCCAGTTATTTTTTCCCTGTGAACATCATTGATGGCGTTGTAGGTATTGACCAAAGTCAGTATTTCACGGGTAGCTTTGTGCCAGAGGACGGCCAGATCAAAGGCTTTACCATCACGCCTGAAGCCCGTTTTTACCTGAACAAAAAAGAGGGTCTCCGTGGATTTTACCTCAGCCCCTTCCTGCGCTACCTGAACTACAGCGTAGATGCCAGCGGTGTTTATACCAGCGACACCCAGGAAGCCTCTGACCTGAGCATCAAATATGGCTTTGGTGGCGTAGGCGGCGGTCTGACCCTCGGCGCCCAGTGGATTCTCAACGACATCTTTGTCATTGACTGGAACATCGGCGGCGGCGGCGCAGTTACCGGAATTAGCATCGAAGGTACTGCCAATGGTCCGCTCCAGGATGACATTCAGGGATTTGTAGATGAAGTAAACGCACAGCTCGCAGGTATCCCCGGCGGTGTAGGCAAACCCTTTACCCTCGATGGCAACAACCTCAAAGGCCGTATCGGCGGTCTTCCCTGGCCGATCCTTCGCAGCAGCCTCAGCTTTGGGGTAGCGTTCTGATCCAGGAGATACTTGTATCAAACAAATAGTCGCATAGATCACACAGCCAGCTGTGGAGTCTATGCGACTTATCTTTTACAGAAACCGACGAATCAGGACAGGGCTTCGCGCACGCGTGCAGCCGCTTCAGCCAGGGTGATGGCAGAAGTTACCCGGAGGCCGGATTCGTTGATGATCTGAGCGGCCAGCTCGGCATTGGTGCCCTGAAGGCGTACAATGATCGGCACGTGGATCTCTCCGATGTTTTTATACGCTTCCACAACGCCATTGGCTACGCGGTCGCAGCGCACGATACCGCCGAACACGTTCAGCAGGATCGCTTTTACTTTGGGGTCTTTCAGGATGATGCGGAATCCCTGCTCTACCGTCTGTGCATTGGCCCCACCGCCTACGTCGAGAAAGTTGGCAGGCTCACCACCGGAGAGTTTGATCATATCCATCGTGGCCATGGCCAGACCGGCACCGTTTACCATGCAGCCCACGTTGCCGTCGAGCTTCACATAGTTGAGGTTGGAGTTGGAGGCCTCGACTTCGAGGGGATCCTCTTCTGCTAGGTCGCGCATGTCGGCGATATCCGCGTGACGGTACATCGCATTT
>RDXT01000311.1 GCA_004292985.1 Bacteroidota bacterium | reverse complement strand
AAACGAGTATATACCCAAAGACTCCACCCGGAAACAGATGAGAATCGCCCGGAAATATGAAAATTACTATCGCTATGTCTATGATGATCAGTATTATATGCAAAGTAAGCTCCATATCATACGTGGGAAAATAGTGGAGCGGGAGGACTATACGTATGATGAAAATAAAAATCTGGTTCGAAAGGTGAGCCAATATGTCTATCGCTATACAAGAATAGAAGATTACACCTATAGCTACTATCCTTGAGGAAAACATCTTATGGTTCCCGTTGCGCCGGACTTCGGCCTTATGTGCTCCCCGCAAGCGGGACAGGTAGGGCTTGTGGGTAGTCCGGCGCAAGAAGATACCGGTCCTACGGACCGGATTTCCCCCGGGAAATGTGTTTTTCTACAAAGATAGCGGTGCGCTGCACCGCAGCCTCCGGCCTACTCCCGTTGGGCTGAACGGGAAGGCAAGTGGATTCTTCCGACACAACTTGGATATCTACGGCACCATTTGTTATTTAAAGCCATGAAGCCCGGGAGGGTCTCGATGCCACAGGTATGATCTCTGCGAAACTTCTGTGTTCCTCACCCCCGCTTCAACCGCCACGCACTCCTCGGCACAAAGGCATGCATGCTCTCACTTTGGCGTAAGGCAAAGGTGCTGTCGAGCGAAGCGCCTGCGACCAAAGCAGCAGCAATGGCCTCTTCTTCGCTCAGTTCGCGGTGCAGGTCTTCGGGCGTAAAATAGTCGCGGATAAAGTTGGTATCGAACTCACCCTTCCGGAAGGCCTCGTGCAGCATCACAAAGCGGCAAAACTCCAGCGTGGTCTGCACCCCGGCGATGCGGTATTCATCTATCGCGCGCACCATGCGGTCCATCGCAGCCTCGCGGGTAGGCGCGTGCACAATCAGTTTGGCGATAAGCGGATCGTAATAAATCGGGATGTCCATCCCCTCTTCATAGCCATCGTCCACCCGGACGCCACTGCCCTGCGGACGGCGGTACACCTGGAGGCGGCCCGTATCGGGCAGAAAATTGTTGGCGGGATCCTCGGCGCAAACACGGATCTCGATGGCATGGCCGTGAATCACAAGGTCCTCCTGGGTAAATGACAAAGGCTGCCCTTCGGCAATGCGGATCTGCTCGCGCACCAGGTCCAGCCCCGTAATCATCTCCGAAACCGGGTGCTCGACCTGGAGACGGGTGTTCATTTCGAGGAAATAAAAGGTGTGGGTGTGGTCCATCAGGAACTCCACCGTACCGGCATTGCTATAATTACAGGCGCGGCACACATTCACCGCGGCCTCGCCCATCTTGCGGCGCAGCTCCGGTGTCAGGATGGCAGAAGGCGCTTCCTCGACCACTTTCTGGTGGCGGCGCTGAATCGAACACTCCCGCTCAAAAAGATATACGACGTTGCCATGCTGGTCGGCCAGCACCTGGATTTCGATGTGGCGGGGTGAGGTAACAAATTTTTCGATAAATACGGAACCATCGCCAAAGGAGCTAATGGCCTCACTGACAGCACGTTCCATCTGTGATTCAAACTCTTCCGGATTTTCGACCACGCGCATCCCTTTGCCGCCGCCCCCTGCCGAAGCTTTGATCAGCACCGGAAAACCGATGTCATGCGCGACCTGCTTGGCCTCGGCAATGTCCGTAATGGCATGGGCCAGCCCCGGCACCAGCGGCACATCAAAGGCTTTGGCAGCCTGTTTCGCCGAAATTTTATCACCCATCATATCCATCGCTTCGGGCGAGGGGCCGATGAAGATAATCCCTGCGGCCTGCACCTTGCGCGCAAAAGCGGAATTTTCGGAGAGAAAGCCGTAGCCCGGATGGATGGCGTCTATCTGCTTGTCTAAGCAAAGCTGGATAATCTTGTCGCCGAGCAGGTAGGACTGTGAGGAAGGAGGCGGCCCCAGCAGGTAGGCTTCGTCGGCGAAGCGCACATGGGGAGCGTTGCGGTCTGCCTCGGAATAGACAGCGACCGTGGTAATGCCCATTTCGTGGGCGGTTCTCATCACACGCAGGGCAATTTCCCCACGGTTGGCTACAAGCAGACGACGTATCCGGGCCATAGTATTGCAGTGGTATGTGCAGGCAAGTTAATAAAAGTGACTACAATCAAGCAGATGCGTAAAATCATTTCAGCTATTTCTTTCTGTCTTTCGTATATTTAGAAAAAACCCTTACCCACCACCCTTTGTCATGAATAAATCGCGTGTTCTCACCATAGCCCTGACGGTTATTGGCGGCTTGTTTCTGCTGATGCTCCTCACTTCGGGCCTGTTTACCACCATCGAATCGGGTCACAAAGGCATCATGTTCCGGAAATTCGGCGGCGGCCTCGACAAAGAGACCATTTACGAGCAGGGTTTCCACGTGGTAGCCCCCTGGAATACGATGATTCCCTACGAAGTGCGCCTTCAGAGCCGCGATGAAAACTTAGATGTGCTCACGGTCAATGGTTTGTCGGTAAAAATCGACCTTTCGTTCCGCTACCAGCCCGTGACTGAAAAGATCGGCTACCTCCACGACGAGATCGGCCAGGACTACCTCGACCGGATCATTATCCCCGAAATCCGCTCTACCACCCGGCAGGTGATCGGTCGCTACACCCCGGAGGAACTTTACTCCAACAAGCGCGACCAGATCGAGCAGGAAATTTTCACCAAAACGGAAACCATTCTCACGGCTAAATTTATCGAACTCGACGCTGTACTGATCCGCGACATCACCCTGCCCGACCAGATCAAAACCGCCATCGAAAATAAGCTCAAAGAAGAGCAGGAAGTGCAGCGCCTCGCCTACTCGATTGACAAAGAAAAACGCGAGTCTGAGCGCAAACGCATCGAAGCCGAAGGCCAGGCCGCCTACCAGCGCATCATTACGCAGACACTTAGCCCGCAATACCTTCAGTATCAAGGTATTCTGATTACCGAAAAGCTGGCTACCTCATCCAACGCCAAGACGGTGATCATCGGATCGGGCAAAGACGGCCTGCCGCTGATTATGGGAGGGAATTAAACTTCCGCCCCGCCACCTCTCACGCAAAAAAATAATACACCCAGACAGAAGCTGCACTCAGCAAAGCTGCATACAAAAGGTCGTTCTGGTAAACAGGGCGGCTTTTATCCTTTCGTATCGCAGGGACAAATACCCCGAAGGCAGCCAGCGCTCCCCAGAGAGCGAAGCTCCGGGCCGGAAGACCTGTGGCCTTCATCAGCAGGATCAGGACCAGTTGCAGGGCAATAAAAATGGCTGCAAAGGACAAAAAGGTCCGGGCTTTGAGTTCGGGACGCAGGCGCTCGAATCCCTCCGGGTTGCTGCCTTCTGTACCCGGACGGAGCAGGCTAAGCCCCACCAGCGTCGCCGAACTGAGTACAAAAGTGATCGCCACCCGGTGCATAAAGTTGAGATTTTCATCCAGAATGGCCTGTATCTCAGGAATTTGCCCCAGCCAGGTGCGGTAGATCCATTCGGCCAGAAAGCCATAAACGGGTGCCAGCACCATTGCCCAGGCAGCGGCTCGGCCATCGGCCCTTCGCCAGAGGATGCCGAAGAAAAAGGCGACCATGATCCCCGGCGTAAAATAGGATAGCTGGGCGGAGACCCTCAGGAAAAAATTGTTGGAGCGGTCGGGGGTATAAGTCAGCCAGGCGACCAGGATGGCGAGCAGCACCATGACGAGGATCGTCAGCCGCCCAAAACGCAGGGTCTGGGCATCGCTCGCCTGGGGCCGGATGTATTTGCGGTATATGTCCACTGTCAGCAGGGTCGTGGCAGCATTCATCATGGAGTCCACCGAAGAGAAGGTCGCCGCAGTCAGTCCGGCCAGAATCATGCCCGTGAGGCCCACCCCGGCGGGAATCACCGTCTCAACCAGCCGCAGGAAGGTATTGTCTGAGTTAAAATCGGCATCGCCAAAGCGGGCTTTGAACAGGTAATACGCCGCAATGCCCGAGGCAATAGAGAAAAAAGGGATCATCAGTTTCAGGAAACCGCTGGCAATGATGCCTTTACGTGCGTCGTCGTCCGAACTGGCGGCCAGTACCCGCTGCACCAGAAACTGGTTGGTCGAAAAATTGAAGCAGTGCTGCAAGAGTAAGCCTGTAAAAATGCCGCTCCAGGGCAGGTTGGGGTGGTTGCTGGGCAGATACAAGTGCATTTTCTGCACCTCGCGGGGCTGGGCGGCATCGAGGTCGAGCAGGCCCAAAAAACCGCCGATCTCCGGCTGCGAAAAGGTAAAAAAGGCCACTGCCAGCCCCGCAGCCAGCATCATCAGGGTCTGGATGCTGTCGGTAATGACAATGGACTCCATGCCTCCCCACAGGGTATAGCTGCACGTAATCAGCCCGATCAGCAGCAGGCCCATCTCATAGCTGATCGCAAAGCTGCTGCCGCCAAACAGCCATTGCAGGGTAATGCTCCCCACATAAAACGCCCCGATCAACTGCACCAGGATAATCAGCACCAGCAGGATCGAATAGATCAGCCGGGCGTATTCATTGTAGCGGATTTCGAGGTACTGCGAAAGCGTAAACAGGCCCAGCTTGCGGTACGATGCCAGAAATACATAACACAGCAGCAAAATGGCCGGAAATACGATCTCGTAATGGCTCTGCACAAAGCCGATCGAGTAGCCGATCCCCAGCATGCCGATCAGGTGAAAGGAGCTGATGTTGGTGCCAAAAACGGAACCTGCGACGGTCCACCAGCGGATGTTGCGCCCGGCCAGGAAGTAGGTCTCGGTATTTTTTTTCCGCAATGCGACGATGATCCCCGCCGCAGGCATGACCAGCAGCAGAAGCACCAGTACGAGTGTGTCTATTCCGGAGAGTTGGCTTAGCATGGGACAGGGGTCAGGGTTCAGGGAACAAGGAACAGTTTTCAGGGAACAGAAATGCGGTGGGTGAGTTCGCCGAACCCCCGCAAAACAGGGGAACAGGGATCAGTACTTTAGCTTTTCAGTAGTCAGGGGCGTAACGGGTGTCTGGGCGGGTCGGCGGCCCTGCACGTCGGCGAGGCGGACATTGGGCAGGTAGGGCAGCACGAGTTTGCCGAAGTATTCGCTTTCTTCTTTGAGCGGATAGCCCGACAGGACAAAGGAGCGGATGCCCATGTCCATGTAGCGCTTGAGCTGGTGGAGGATCTGCTCGGGCGAGCCGACGAGGGCGGCACCGCAGCCGGAGCGGGCTTTGCCGATTTCGGTCCAGAGGATCGGCTCGATAAAGCCTTCATCATCAGCCTCTTTCCGGAATTCGTCCTGGCGGAGCACGCCCAGGGACTTCGCATCCTGGGTACGGTTTTTGAGGGCTTCGCCCTGGGTCTGGTCAAAGCGCGACATCATACGCCGTGCCCAGGCGCGGGCCTCGGCTTCGGTTTCGCGCACCACCACATGCACCCGCAGGCCAAAGTCGAGGGTGCGGCCATAGGCAGCGGCGCGGGCCGACATGTCCTGCATGGTCGCATAGAGGCTTTCTTCAGGCTCGGGCCACATCAGAAATACATCGCAGTGCCGGGCGCAGATGTCGCGTGCGCCGGGGGCAATACCACCAAAATACAGCAGCGGGCCGCCGTTTTGCTGGTAGGGCTTTGAGGGAGCCGCACTCAGGTGCATGTTCCCGAACACCTCCCCCTCAAAGCGGATTTCATCCTGTGTCCAGGCCTGCTTCAGGAAGTCAATGGTCTCGGCGCAGCGGGCATAGCGCAGTTCCGGGCTTTCTTTGTAGCCGGGCAGCTCGGAGTTGATGATGTTTACCGTCAGACGCCCTTCGAGGAGATGGTCGAGGGTGGCGAGGGTCCGCGCCAGCATGGGCGGGTGGTACTCGCCTGTGCGCAGGGCCACCAGCAGGCTGATGTTGCGGGTCAGCGGCGCAATGGCCGAGGCGAAAGC
>RDXT01000758.1 GCA_004292985.1 Bacteroidota bacterium | reverse complement strand
GCATTGTGGGTGCGCACGCGGTCGGCAGGGTGGATGCCCCGGTTGTACCAGCTCTCCTTGTCCATGCCGTCGGGGCAATAGATGCGGATCAGGCCCTGATCTATGTACCATCTGGCCGATTCGATCAGCTTAAAGTCCTTATTTTCGTAATAGTGCCCCATCGAGGTCGGGAACACGACCACCGGATACCCCGCGTGGCCATATACCAGCATCTGAAAATCCCGGCTGATCCACGGGGAATACCATTTGTAGTAAGACTCTTTCAAGGTATGAGGGATTACAACGTTTCGGCAAAGTAAGGAAAAATTCAGCGGACGAACTTGCGCAGGTTCTCAATCAATTGATAGTCCTGTTCATTTTTTATCAAAGCGCCTTCGTGGGGCGGCATCTGCTGGCGGAGATTCAGCTCTTCGAGTTCTTTGAGCGAGATGCGCTCCAGCAGGATCAGTTTGATCCAATCGAGCAATTCGCTGGTGCTGGGGCGTTTTTTCAGGCCCTTTACCTCCCGGAGTTCATAAAAAATCCGCAGCGCCTGGTCGAGCAACTGCTGGTCGAGGCCGGGAAAATGTACATCGGCGATCCGCTTCATGGTCGCGGCATCGGGAAAACGGATGTAGTGAAATATGCAGCGCCTCAAAAAGGCATCCGGCAGCTCTTTTTCATTGTTGGAGGTAATAATCACCAGCGGACGGTGGAGCGCCTTGACTGTGCGCTGAAGTTCATATACATAAAACTCCATTTTATCGAGTTCAAGCAGCAGGTCATTGGGAAACTCGATGTCGGCCTTGTCAATTTCATCTATCAGCAGCACCGTTTGCTGTTCTGCCTCAAAAGCCTCCCACACCTTACCTCTTTTGATATAATGGCTGATGTCGCCCACGCGGTCTGAGCCGAGCTGGGAGTCGCGCAGGCGGGAGACCGCATCATACTCATAGAGGCCCTGCTGGGCCGTGGTGGTGGATTTTACATACCAGGTAATGAGGGGCATACCCAATGCGCGCGCGACCTCCTGGGCCAGCAGCGTTTTTCCTGTGCCTGGTTCGCCCTTGACCAGCAAAGGCTTACGTAAATGAAGCGCAGCCTCGACAGCGACCTGTAAGTCGCGGGTGACGATATACGTATCGGTTCCTTGAAACTGCATGCGGCAGGTAAAAGAGTTTGGGGTGTGTCTGCTAAGATAAGAATTAACTTTGGACAAATTGGGCCGATTTATTACATCCGCTGTTTCGGTTTCGGCTTATTCCGCGATTAATCTTACATTTGATTTCTTTGTTTTTATATGCCTCAATAGCCCTGAGGCTCTTGTAAGTTGTTATCGCTCTTACGTAAACCCTTTCGGGCGCGGATAGAAATGTCCGCGCTTTTTTATGCCTTCGCGTTAAGGCGGAAAAGTCTCGGGCGGCTGGGAGATGCATCTGACATAAATGCAGCTACCTGAATTTCAAGGAGATAGCGGCCATCTGCTACAAAATCGGGCACATAGACAAATTCGGTGATTGT
>RDXT01000757.1 GCA_004292985.1 Bacteroidota bacterium | reverse complement strand
ACAAAGGCATCATTTACAAATACCTCGATACGCCCGGTTTTCATGTTCGCAACCACCTTATAGTCATACACTTTACCCTTTTCAAGCTTTACCACCTGACGGATTTTGCGGTCAAACTGGTCATTGACAGTCTTATATACTTCGACATAATCTTCGGTATCGGTATCGCGCACCAATACAAAGTAAGAGGTGCCCCGGTCTTCGGTTTCGGGTGTGCTGGCAAAAAAGTGCAGTCCGTGGCGGCGGTTTGTGCCGCTGCCTGTCATCGCCGCACGCCAGTGATACAGGAAAATATCCTGGTTGCTCTGACGCAGGTCAGTATAGAGGTTGGTGTTGTCGGGTGCCGGGTCCGACTGGGTAAGCCTGCCTCCGGACACAGCCCAGGTGCCCGTCACAGATTTCCATTCACTGCCCAGGCGCGAAAAGTCTTCATAGAAAAAGCCTGCCTGCGGATTGCATTTCCAGCCCTGCGCCGATTTGCCCGCAATATTGTAAAAGCGGTAATTTAGCCCGCGACCACTGCGGTCCCGGTCAGCAAAGGAAAGGGTAAAGGTGCCCGGATACGCGTCCTTCAGCTCCGGAGCCGTCTCCGGATGCGCAGCGCTATATACAAGGCCCGGATCAAAACTCCCCGGCGTCGCCGGAACCTCTGGCTTAGTCCCCCCAGTATTTCCCGCATTCCCACTATTCCCATTATTCCCCGTTCCCTGTCCATTGTTCCCTGTACCCTGTCCCCCATTCCCCGCCGTTCCACTACCCCCCGTACCCTGCCCACTGTTCCCTGCTCCCTGTCCCCCTGTTCCCTGACCCGTTCCTCCAATGCTTTTCCACGAAGCGACCCAACCCGGTGCCATGTCTCTGCCATCGGAGACAAACTGCACCGTAAGACCATTGCCCGAAGACGTGAGGGTGGGAATCGTGACCTTGCCCGAATAAGAACCCAGCACTTTTCCACTGGTATTCAGGCCATCATACACGGTAAGGATGTCTTTGTCCTGCTGGGTTTCGAAGCGGGAAAACCTCAGCTCGACCTTTCCCCCGTCGGGCGGAATGATCCGGTAGAGGTAGTTTTCGTTGTTGGTATAGGCCCCCAGGACCCCGCCGCTGTCATGCAGTTTTCCGGTATTGAGCCGGGCAGAATACACCTGTGCCTGCCCGCTGGTGTTCATAATATTCGGCGTGAGAAAACTGTTTCCGATCACCGCAGAACTGTCGCCACCACAGATACACTGCACCTGCCATTGGTATAACGCATTGGAACTGAGGCCTGTAACCGTGAGGCTATTGCCCGAAGTGAAAAATATTTCCGAAGCATTTTCGATTTTCCGGCGAAGGGTCACTTTATAACTGCCTGCATCTGCAACCTTGTTCCAGGAAAGGGTAGCGCCCATCGGGAAAATGTCGCCTGCGATCAGGTTTTCGGGGTTGGGGCATTCCGGATTTCTGGAAATGGCCCGGTATGCAATCCGGAAGCCGCGCTGGTTTACCTGGCAGTCCGAG
>RDXT01000756.1 GCA_004292985.1 Bacteroidota bacterium | reverse complement strand
CTGGACAGGTACCGGAACTTCCCGTGTTACAGGGGGCTGCGGAAGTGAGAACCGCAGCTTAGACAGCACCATCTACCACTGCGGATGCAACGGCAATGGCCTGCACTGGCTGGTAAGCGAAACAACAGGTTTGGAAAAACTCTCCTACAATGAAAGCAG
This sequence comes from Bacteroidota bacterium, assembly GCA_004292985.1. Lineage (GTDB taxonomy): Bacteria > Bacteroidota > Bacteroidia > J057 > J057 > RDXT01. The sequence continues at coordinate 1,341 of RDXT01000756.1, read as the reverse complement.
CCAGAACGACTTAGAGCTCTGGATCCGAACAGATGCGCCGCCACTTCCGGTTAAATTATCCTACTTTGAAGCCATTCCGGTAGAAAATGAAGGGGTAAGGCTGCGCTGGCAGAGCACTTCGGAGACCAACAGCGACTTTTTTGCCGTAGAACGCTCCTCTGACATTCACCTCTGGGAGCAGATTGGCATAACAGATGCCGCCGGAACCTCCTCCGGAGCCATTGACTACCTCTTTCTCGACCAAAACCCCACTTCGGATATCTCTTATTACCGCCTGAAGCAAACAGATATGACCGGCGGCCATATCTACTCTGAAATACGGGAAATCAGCGGGCCGCAGAAGACCCCTGTGATCGCTTATCCGAATCCGGTGACAAGCGCTCTCTCGGTCGAAGGCGACCCGGCAGAGCTCCAGGCCCTGCGCCTTTACAACCTGATGGGGCATGAAATGAGCCGTCTTATCAGCGTTACTCCGCTCACAGGCAGCAGCATAAAGCTCGACCTGAGCCGCCTTCCTGCGGGTGTTTACCTGGTGACAACACCGAACAGTGTGCAAAGGATTCGCAAGGAGTAAAGCGATTGCACAAGCACAAAAATCACTTTCCCGAAGCCAGAACAAAGCTTACCTTCACCCGTTGAATAAAAACATACGGTTGAAACGAATTATATGAAAGGCATTTTACACGTTATTTTTGCCTGCCTGCTGAATATCAGTCTTTTGCAAGGCCAGTCCATGAACCAGGTGCTCCGGGGGACTGTTAGCGACAAAAACAGCGGGCAGCCTCTGGCCAATGTCAAGGTTACCCTGATCCGCAGCGGCCAAAGCCAGGAAACCACCGCCAGCGAAACGGGTGTATATCGCCTCGAACAGGTCGCGCCGGGCCGCTATGCCCTCATGGCTGAAAAAGACGGCTACGGTGTCTGGGTTTTGTCCGATCTGGTGGTCAATGCAGGGAAGGAAACGATCCTCGCCATCGAGATGGAAGAGGCTGTTTATCAGGAAGATGAAGTCCGGATTACGGCCAGCGGGCTGCGCGAAGTAAAGGCCGTGAGTACCCGCATCATTACTGTAGAGGAAACCCAGCGTTTTGCCGCTGCCTATTTCGACCCGGCGCGGGTAGCGACCTCCTACCCCGGCGTGATCCAGGCCAATGACCAGGCCAACCACCTTGTGGTTCGCGGAAATACGCCCAACGGCCTCGCCTGGCGGCTTGAAGGAGTGGACATCGTCAACCCCAACCACCTCTCCAACGCGGGCACCTTCACCGACCGCCTCACCCAGAATGGTGGCGGAACCATCATCCTCAGCACCCAGTTGCTGGGCAGTTCCACCCTCTCCAC
>RDXT01000755.1 GCA_004292985.1 Bacteroidota bacterium | reverse complement strand
GAACGGCGGCTGGGTTGAAATGCGTAATCTATTCTTTATTACATCCCGACGAACTCCAATTTCACTCCATAAAAACCGGTGTTCGTCGGAAACACTACGGATGGTCAATGTAGTCTGTTTAGGTTTGAAGCAGTTCCAATACTAAACAAACTACAGATTTATGAAACGCTTCATGCTCGCCATCACTTGCCTCGGACTCACGTTCCAAACAGTCGCTCAGGATTATTACGACACAACGCAACCGTCACCCCGCAAGCGGACCGGTCTTTCGGTAACCGGCTTCAGCGGTGGTATGATGGAATTATCAAGAGTTAAAGGAAACTCCCTGCTGACGGCTGGCGGGGGCGGTGCCGCACTGTTCAACAAGCGGTTTTTTGTGGGTGGTTTTGGGCAGCGGACTCTTAACCCCGCGACGGTGCGGGCTAACAATCAGGCCTATAACCTGCATTTCACGACAGGTGGTTTGTGGGCAGGCTACTTATCGAAACCGGGCCGATTGCTCACGTTCCAGGTCGACACCCGTCTGGGCTGGACTCGTACGGGCGTATCGAACACGACTAGTTCGGCAAATGAGCGGTTTTATGTGTACAGTGGATTCATGGCAACGCCAACGGCAGGAGTGCAGATTAACGTAGCTCCGTTTGCACGAATCAATTTGTCGGGAGGGTATCGGTTCGCCACCAACGTCGATGTGCCTTTCTCCAACATGCCGGGTAGCTCGCCCGAACGGCTTGGCAACGCTGATTTTAACGGAGCCGTTGGGAGCATCTCGGTTATATTTGGCAGTTTCTAAGTTTTAATTTTTTTAACGGTTAGCCTGTTACGCTGTAGGCTTCGTATCTTTGCGGTCGATTTGTTGTCAAAATTATAACTGGGCGACATTCCGCCGTTAATATACACCGTCATGTCTGCAACACTCGAAGCCATCCAACCCCTTGCGGATCGGATCAACGCGTTGGAGGAATCCTCCACGCTGGCGATGACCAAGAAAGCCCGCGAGCTTGCCGCTCAGGGACACGCCGTAATCAGCCTCAGCGTTGGCGAGCCTGATTTTAAAACACCCGCACACATTTGCGATGCCGCCAAGAAAGCTATCGACGATGGGTTCCACGGTTATTCGCCTGTAGCTGGGTATCCTGATCTCCGCAAAGCCATTGCAGACAAGCTGAAACGGGACAACAATATCAACTGGAAACCCGAAAACATCGTGGTATCGACGGGGGCCAAGCACTCGTTGGCCAACGTGATTAGCACGCTTGTGAACCCCGGCGAGGAGGTCATTATTTTCGCGCCCTACTGGGTCAGCTATTCCGAAATGGTCAAACTGGCTGAGGGCCACACGATTGTTCTAGAAGGGGCATTCGACAATGATTTCAAGGTGACGCCCGAACAATTTGAGGCTGCCATCACTGACCGGACAAAGGTTGTCATGTTTGCCTCACCCAATAACCCGACCGGCTCGGTCTACACCGAAGCCGAACTCCGGGCAATTGGCGAGGTC
>RDXT01000754.1 GCA_004292985.1 Bacteroidota bacterium | reverse complement strand
GCGGTAGGCAGGTGTTTTACCCATCAGGTCCACATTTGCCCCCAGCAAAAAGGTCTGCTCCACGGGCAAAAGGCTTGAAATATTCTGCTGCAGGCGCGCCCGTGCGCGAAGAGGTCCCAGCACCAGGTCACCCTCGGCATGCTGGCTGAAAATCTCCTGCGAGGCAATGGTCGTGTCTTTCCGCAGGTTAATCTGCTCAAAGCCAAGGCCTCCCCGCACATTCAGGCTCAGGTTGTTGCGCAGTGCCAGGGTGATGCTGGTTTCTCCGGTGGCTTTCCACTGCGGCGTTTTCCATCCATCAATAATATAGGTAGAGTCGGGTTCGAGGGCCGGATATACCGGTATCAGATTGGCTTCGAGGCGCGAGAGACTGATCCCTTCATCCTGAAAACGCAATCCTCCCTGCCCGGCGGAGAAAGTACCTCTGAGGGAGAGACGGAACGGTACATCGGCACTGTCGGGGCGGCCCAGCAAATGGTAATAGTGGTCTGTGTAAATGCTGTGGTTCCATCGCTCGTTCTGTGCGCCGCTGAGCATCGGTGCAGAGTTTCCCTTAAAAAACGAATTGTTGTACAGACTGCCGACTTCGCGCAGCAGGCCCTCGCCATCTTCATATATAGGGTCTGAGGGTCGGGGCACCCCTCCGTTCAATTCATCCCGGAGGCGGTTGTAGCCTACCTGAAAAAAAGCATGGTAGCGCTCATTTTCGCTGTGGTAATTTCCGCTGCCATAGACCTCTGTGTGGTCGGTGGTCATGTCGCGGTACACACCCACCATCTGGCGGCGTTTGAAGTAGATGAGGGCATTCCAGAGCGGGCTAATGTTCTGAGAAACAGACACATCCACGAGCTGGAGCTTGTTGGGCCCCTGGGTATAGGACACATTTACATAGGGCGTGCGGGTGTCGAGCCAGAGGGTTTGCCGACGGGGATCGTGCATGTAGCGGTCGTAGCGGGCCAGCACAGGGTCGCGCCAAAAGGGCTGATCGAAGTGTTTTTCATTCAGCCCATCCGAAAACACCTGATAATATTTGCCGATCTGCCCCAGGTTCTGGCTAAAGGCTACAGCATCGAGGGCATCCCAGAGCGGGAGTGTCTGAAAACGCTGCGGAAGCGGCTTTCGGTGTGCCTGGTGGCGAAAAAGGGCCTGCGGATCGAGGACATACACTTCGCGGGGAATCTTGATCTGGGTAGAATCAACACCGGAAGAGTTGTTGTTATTAAAGGTGCTGCCACCGCCGCCGGAGTTGTAGTTCGGAGCACCGGTGCCCTGCCCCGGCATACCGCCCGAAGCAGGAAACCCGGAATTTCGGGTACTTCCCTGCGAAGGGAAAATCTGGGCGCAGAGGGGCAGGGCGAACCCCAGGGTCCACGTGAGCACAAGCGCTTTTCTGTACATGCATCTATCCATCGGCGCCCCAAAGGTAGTGCATTCCGGCGAAAAGGTTGGATGGCTTAGAGACCTTTGATTAATTCGCTCATAATGTCGGTGAGCTTAGGCTC
>RDXT01000310.1 GCA_004292985.1 Bacteroidota bacterium | reverse complement strand
CAGCTGGGATGGTGCTGTGCTTCAGTCCAGCATTGACAACGGCCTTACCTGGCAGAATGTAGGTGCATTTGGCGATCCTAACAACTGGTACACCGACAACTCCGTAGCGGGTCTTCCCGGCGGCTCACAGGAGGCATGGTCTGGTGCAGGCCCTGATGGTTCCGGCGGATGGGTTACGGCCCGCCACGCCCTGACCGGACTCAACGGCCAGGCCAGCGTGCGTCTGCGCATCGCCTTTGGCTCCGACTTCTCTGTGGTAGATGATGGTTTCGCATTTGACAACATCGTCATTTACAATCAGTTAGCCGCCGACTTTGGTTCTGTTGCAATCACCGATCCTTTCGGCAGCCTTTGCTCCAGCAGTGCTACCCCTGTATCTGTGCAGGTAACCAACTATGGTACCCAGACCCAGAGCAACATCCCTGTGACTGTGCAGATCAGTGGTGCAGGCACAGCTACGCTGACCGGTGTAGTCCCTGGCCCGCTCGCTCCCGGCGACACGGCTACCTTTGCCATCGGTACATTTAACTCCAGCGTCGGTGGTACCTTCAACTTCAGCACCTACACAGGTCTGACAGGCGACGTGAACTTCTTTAATGACTCTACGAGCGGGTATTCTGTAAATATCGCTCTGGTACCTGTTGCGCCGATCCCCGGACCGGATTCCATTTGTGCAGTAGCGCCCGTATCCTTCACCCTGACAGCGTTTAGCGCTACCTCGGAAATCCGCTGGTACGATGCGCCTTCAGGCGGCAACCTGCTGGCAGTAGGCGATACCCTCATAACGCCTGTGCTGGGTACGACCACCACCTACTATGCAGAAGCGGCAAGCCCGCTGAGCTACGGCGACTTTACGCTGGAGGACAACACGGTCGGATTTGGTTTCTACGACAACTTCTTCAGCGAAGGTCTGGGCTTCGATGCGCTCCAGCCCTTTACCCTGAACAGTGTGCGGGTATTCCCAAGCTCTTCCGGTTCGATCTCGGTGAACCTGCTCAGCAGCACCGGTACCCTGCTGGAAACCGCCGTATTTCCTTTCGGTGGCACCGTGGGTGACACTGTGCTGACCCTGAACTGGGACATCGACGCAGGCAACGACTATGTGATCAATGCCGGTGGTACTTCGCTCCAGTTCTTCGGAGGTCTGTTCAGAAACTTCTTCGGCGCCACCTTCCCTTATACCCAACCCGGGATTGTGACCATCGATGGATCTGCGACCGGAAGCACCTTCGACTATTATTTCTTCTATGACTGGCAGATCACAGCCCTCGGTTGCCCAAGCGGTCGTGTGCCTGTAGCTGCTACCTTCCTCGCCCTGACCGATGTGGATCTGGGAGCAGATGGTGCGTATTGCTCCGGTTATGAACTGGATGCTTTTGATCCGACGATTGTTTCCTATGAATGGAACAATGACCCGACGATCAACACGCCAAGCATTACGCCTACCCAGACAGGTCTCTATACCGTGGAGGTAGTGAACAACTTTGGTTGTGTAAGTGCAGACACCATTGCACTGATTATCAACCCATCGCCTACGGTGAGCCTCGGTGCTGACCAGACTGCGTGCGGATCCGTAACCCTCGATGCAGGCAATGCCGGAGCGCTCTTCAGCTGGTCAAACGGTGCAACTTCTCAGGCCGTGACCATTAGCCAGAGCGGTACCTACTCTGTGGTGGTAACAGCCCTCGGATGTACCGATGAGGATACCGTGAGTGTAACGATCCTGCCTGCCCCTGTGGTGGAACTCGGAGTAGATCAGACAAGCTGTCTGCCTGTAACGCTGAATGCCGGAGCCGGAGCTACCTCCTATCTCTGGTCCACAGGCGCTACCACACAGACCATTTCTGTAACGCCTCCTTCCTCCGGAAGCACGACCGTGAGTGTTACCGTAACAGGTGCCAACGGTTGTGCCAGCACCGATCAGGTAACAGTAAATGCGGGCGTTTCTCCTGTGGTGAACCTCGGCGCAGATGTAACAGCCTGCGACTCTACCTTGCTGGTTTCGGGTATTTCCGGTGTTACCTACCTCTGGAACACGGGTGCGACTACACAGAACCTCTATGCCTTCAGCAGCGGAGCCTACTCTGTGACCGTAACCAATGCCCAGGGCTGTACGGACTCTGATACCGTTAACGCGACCATCAACCTGACCCCTGAAGCGCTGGCGACCTTCCAGAACAACAACTTTGACTTCACCGTCAACTTTGTGAACCAGTCAACCCCTGCTACCGGAGCTACCTATAGCTGGGACTTTGGCGACGGCAGCGCTCCGAGCAGCGATGTCAACCCTGTGCATACCTACACCGATCCAGGCTCCTTCCTGGTCATCCTGACGGTAACGAATGCCTGCGGTACGGACAGGTATGAGTTCCTGGTAGGTGGCGTAAGCATTGACAATGAGGCCTTTGGCCGCAGCCTGAGCATTTATCCCAACCCGACCGACGGTCTCTTCTCCCTGCTGGGCGAAGACATGCATGCTGAGAACCTGAGCATTCAGGTGACCGATGCCCGCGGAAGGATTGTGTATGAGCGCACAGAGGAAAATGTATTTGGCGCATACCGCCATGAGATGAATCTGAGCGAAGCCGCCGAAGGTGTATATAACGTCCGCGTGAGCGATGGCGTAAATACGATCTACAAGCGTGTGATACGCCGCTGATAATCAGCGAGATAACAGATAAAAAGCCGGGGCAGGAAACTGTTCCGGCTTTTTATGTATTGTTTTTAGTATGACTAATTGTATTTTTAGCTTTCCCCAACTTAATCTGCCATATGAAACAATTTATTACGCTTTTCCTTCTGTTGATGGTAGGGTGGCTGCGTGTGCACGGGCAATATTGCACGCCCTCATACACCACCGGTCCTACCTTAGGCGATTCGATTGTGAGCCTTCAGCTTGCCAACCTGACGGGCAACTATCCCACCAATGCCAGCGGCTATAACAATTATACAGCCCTGACAACCGTAAACCTGACTGCGGGCCAGCAGTACAGCATTACGCTGGTGAACAATCCGTCTTTTGCTTCGGCGGTGGCTTTCTGGATTGACTATAACCAGAACCTGATCTTCGATACAGGCGAGCAGATCGCCTCTACGACCCTGACAGCAGGTGCAATCAGCACCCTGAGTTTCATTGTGCCCTTCGCGACTACTCCCGGCGCTACCCGCCTGCGGATGGTCCACCGCAGAACAACCCTTCCCACCCTTCCCTGCGGCTCTTATAACCAGGGGGAGACAGAAGATTATGCGGTGAACATTACGGCACCCTCCAACAACGACATCGCTCTTCAGGGCCTTGTGGGGTTTAATACACAGGACTGCGCCATTTACAGCTCTGGTATCCCGATCTCTGTAAAAGTCGCCAATACAGGCTTCTCTGCCTCTGGTGCTATTCCCCTTTCGTATCAGATTGACAATGGTCCGATACAGACCGGAACCCAGGCCGCGCTGCCAAGTGCTGTTACGGATACCTTTACCTTTGCCACGCTGGGTGTATTTCCGTTGCCGAATACCTTTTACACCCTGAAAATCTGGCACGGTTCTACCCCGGACCAGAATCCGGTCAACGATACCCTGACCTTAACCCTTCTGACGCCCATCGTTGCCCCGGTACCCTTTTTTGAGGATTTTGAAACCTTTACCACAGGTTCTCCCGGCTCGCTGAACAATGGCTGGACGCGGATCAACCCCAGCAATACCGTCGGCTGGCTGCCTGATGTGGCAGGAACGCCCAGCACCACGACCGGCCCCTCCAATGACCACAGCCCCTCCGGTCCGGGAGTATATATGTTTACGGAAGTATCGGGCGGCACCCTTGGCCAGCAGTACAAACTCTTTACGCCTTGCATCAGCCTTAGCGGCCTGACTACCCCCCGTCTTTCTTTCTGGTATCATATGGCCGGGGTGGACATCGGAACCCTGGAAGTACGGGTTATTGCGGCAGGTGTCAATACGCTGGCCTGGTCCCTCAGCGGCCCCCAGCAGGCCCTCGAAACTTCTCCCTGGCTGGAGGGAATTGTGGACATCTCGGCCTATGCAGGCCAGACCATCCAACTGGAATTCCGGGGGATCTGCGGCCCCAGCTTTAATGGCGACATTGGCCTCGATGATGTATCCATCTTCGAACCGGCTGCGGTTGATGCAGGTGCGGTGGCGATTGTGTCTCCGACGGCTGCTTCATGCTACAGCGCAACTTCTACCGTTACGGTGCAGGTGCGCAACCTGGGTACACAGACCCTCGATTTCAGTGTTAACCCTCTGAGTGTGAAGGTCAATACCAGTGGCGCGGCTGTGCAGAGCGTGACCTCTCCCGCTGTGAGCAGCGGCACGCTGGCCCCTTTGGCTACGCTGAATGTAGATGTACCCAACGTGAACCTGAGTGCGGTCGGTACCTACAGTTTTCAGGCGCTGACCCTGGTCACCGGCGACCCCAATGCCTTTAACGACTCGACCCTCGGTGCGGTGCAAACGGTACCTACCCAGTCAGGCGCTTTTCTGGAGACCTTCGAAAGTGGCGTTGCAGGCAATGGCTCCTCCAACCCCGGAACCCTGCCCACGGGCTGGACACGTACGTTTAACAGTACAACAACCAATCCCTATACCTGGTTTGAGCATACGGGCCTTACGTCTTCCACCAATACAGGTCCTACCGGGAATCACACCCAGGGCGGTTCCAAATACCTCTATACGGAGGGGAATAACGGAGCTACCGGAGACGTGGCCCGCCTGCTGAGCCCCTGTATAAACCTGGCTTCCCTCACTTCGCCCAAGCTGCGTTTTTTCTATCATATGTTCGGTACCGGTATTGGTTCGCTGAATGTAGATGTGATCGCGGCAGGCGTGACGACCAATATCTGGACCCTCAGCGGTGCGCAGCAGACCGCCGAATCTGCGCCGTATAATGAGGTAATCCTCGATCTGGCGCCTTATGCCGGGCAAACGGTGCAGCTGGTCTTCCGCGCCATCAAGGGTACAACTACCCTGGGGGACATTGCGGTGGACGACATTCAGGTATATGAGCCTTCGACGCTCGATATGAGCGCTTTTGCCATTGTTAATCCGGGGGATGGTTGCTTCAGTGCCGCCCAGTCGGTGACAGTCAAAGCCCTGAACTACGGTTCGCAGCCGATCAACTTCAGTACCAACCCGATGACTGTGACCATCAATGTGAGCGGCACGGCTACGCAGTCGGTATCGGCTACGGTCAATACGGGTACGCTGGCTGTGCTGGATACGCTGAATGTGGTGGTGAGCAACCTGAATCTGGCAACCCCAGGCCCCTATCAGCTGAAAGCCTTCAGCACCGTAGCGGGTGATCTCAATACATTTAACGACACGACCCAGGCGAACCTCAATTCTCTGCCTGTACTTCCCGGAGCGACCTTTCTCGAAGATTTTGAAGGGTTTACCGCAGGCACAGGGACCAACACCTCGCCGGGGGTTCTGGAAAACGGCTGGACCCGGACCACCTCCAACCTGATGCAGTGGCTGGTATTTGCCGGATCCACTTCTTCGCTGAATACGGGGCCTACGGCTGACAATACAGTGAACGGCGTCAATTATATGTACACGGAGTCTTCTTCCGGTGTGCTGGGAGATGTTTCGCGCCTTATTACCCCTTGTATTGATCTGGCGGGAATGACAGCCCCCAAGCTGGAGTTTTATTATCACATGAATGGCGCGGCTATGGGCACCCTGGCAGTGGACATTAAGGCGAATAATGGTGTAATAACCAATATCTGGTCGCTCACAGGCCAGCAACAGGCCCTTGAAACTTCGCCCTGGCTGCCCGCCATCGTGGATATCAGCGCTTATGCTGGCCAGACGATCCAGGTCATTTTCCGGGGGATACGAGGTAGCAGCTTCGACAGCGATATGGCCATAGATGACATCCGCATTTTTGAGCCGGTCTCTAC
>RDXT01000309.1 GCA_004292985.1 Bacteroidota bacterium | reverse complement strand
ATAGAGCGTCGGTCTCCGGAACCGAAGGTCGCAGGTTCGAATCCTGCCGTGTGCACAGGTGGAATCCCTCATGAGTGTTGGCTTGTGAGGGATTTTTTGTGGGGTTTGAAGACAGGATTTGGGATGTGTGGGAGGGAAGACAGGATTTACGGGATTTACAGGATTTTTTGATATGTTGAGTCGGTGGCTGAGCGGTGTCGAAGCCGCCATGTTGAATGAAGACAGGATTTACAGGATTTACAGGATTTTTTTTAATAAGTTGAGTGTATGGTAGCTGAGCTGAGTCGAAGCCACTATGCTAAGACAGGATTTTTACGGTGTAAACGCTGGAGCTATGATACATGATCGCCTTTCGGAGCAGATTATTGCTTCGGCATTTGAGGTACATAATGCGCTGGGTTCAGGTTTTTTGGAGAAGGTCTATGAGAATGCGATGGTGATAGCACTTCGCAAGCGGGGTTTGTCTGTTGTTCAGCAGTGTCCGCTACCTGTATATTATGAGAATCAGATCGTGGGGGACTATTACGCGGATCTGATGGTGGAGGAGCTATTGATTGTGGAGTTAAAAGCTGTCGAGAAGATATACCCGATTCATGAGGTGCAATTGGTAAACTACTTGCAGAGTGCGCGTATCGAGGTGGGTCTATTGATCAACTTTGGGTCATCTGTCGATGTTAAGCGCAGGTACCGAACGCTGAAGGGGCGCACATGAAGAAGCCTTAGAGCCAAACACACAGCCCAATCCTGTTAATCCTGTTAATCCCGTCCAGTCAATCTATCTGCTCATCCCGTCCTATCCACCCACCTCATACCGCAGAATTTGCCAAAGCCCGGAAAGAAAGTAGATTTGCTTTCATGCGCAGCGTCCTGCACACCTACCAGCTCCGGCTGACCAATCTGAGCCAGTCCAACCGCGCCCTGCGGCTGGCAAAACTGAGCGCATTGCGCGATGTGGACCTGTGCAGCCTGGGCTTTATCGAAAAAGATTCGCCTGCGGAGATGCTGCGGAAAGTGCTGGCAGGCAAGGACTTGCGCTTGCTTTCTGCGCCCGATCCGCGCTTCGCTCCCGCCAATGTGGCCGGGCAGCAGCTCAACAAAATCTGGCGGACCGTGCAGACCCTCTTTGAAGAAACGGGCGCTTATGACCTTTACCTCGGCTATCCCTTTGTCGAAGGGCGCTTTCTCGACGGCACCCTGGCCCGCTGCCCGGTGCTGCTGTTTCCCGTGCGCCTGACGCGCAACCTCCAGGGGCAACCCCGCTGGAGCCTCGATATGTTGGATGAGCCGGTGGTTTTTAACAAGACTTTTTTTCTGGCCTACGAGCATTTTAACCAGATGCGCCTCCCTGCCGCTTTCTGGGAAGAGGAAATGCCCCCCTCCGAAGACTGGGGCCTCTGGCTCACGGCCCTGCACCAGAAAATCAAGGCATACGAACTTTCTCTCAACGTCAATCCCCGCCTCTTTGACCTCCAGGTCGAGCCTTTTCCCGACCTTGGCAAGGCGCAGATGGAGGCATTTAAGCCGGGCGTACTCACCTTTCAGCCCTATGCGGTGCTGGGCCTTTTTCCCCAGTCCGACTCCGCCCTGCTCAACGATTACGAAACGATTGCACAAAACCCCGCTGCCTTCGACCTCGATACGCTTCTTGGGGGAGGCAAAACATCTTCCCTGCCGCCTGCTGTGCTGGCCGGGAGCGAATCCGAAGCACCGCCCTACATTCGCGAAGAGGATCGCTACTTCGTTACGCCCGTAGATGCCTCGCAGGAGCAGGCCCTGTTGCTGGCACAGCAGGGGCAGTCGCTGGTCGTTTATGGCCCGCCGGGCACAGGCAAATCGCAGGTGATCGTGAACCTGATCGCCGATGCGATGGCCCACCATAAAAAAGTGTTGCTGGTCTCCCAGAAACGCGCCGCGCTCGATGTGGTGCACAAGCGCCTCGATGCCCTGGGGCTGGCCCGTTTTTCGGTGCGGGTGCATGACTACCGCCACGACCGGGCAGAGATATATGCACAAATCCGGCGGCAGATAGACGATCTGGAGCTGTTTCAGAAAGAAACCCAGGACCTGGACCTCACCCACTGGGAGCATACCTATAAATTGCTGTCGCGGCAGGCCGACCAGTTGGGCCGCAAGTTTGAGGACCTCTGTGCCGCCCTGACAAGCCGCCGCGCCTGCGGGCTGAGTGTGCATGAACTGTATCTCCGCACCCGGAGCGATATGGCCCTGTTGCCCCTGGCGGACTATGCCCGTCAGAGCGACCTTCCGCGTTTGCAGCAGTTTATGTCGCGGCTGCGGGCTTTGCTCGACTACCGCGAGTTTTTGGCGGCGGACTATCCCTGGCGGGAGCGGCTTTCGTTTCGCCACCACAGCCCCGAAGACCGCCAGCGCCTCCGCGATCTGTTGCTGGGTGCAGGCCCGCAGGTGGCAGAGCTGAACCGCCGTTACCTTCGCCTGAAAGCGTCTCTGGGCAGCGAGGTCTTAGATGAGGCCTATAGCCGCGAAGGAGCGCTGCGTTTCCGTGAGGCGGAGCGGATGCTGGCGCAGGCACCCCTGCGTGAGGGAGTAGAGATGCTGTACCGCAGCGCAGCCAAACCTGCGGCCCTGCGCGACCATCTGGCCGACATCGAGACAGCCCTCCGCAACATGGACAAACGGCAGTTCTTGCAGGACGAAGACTGGAAGCGCTATGAGGATCTGATTCGCCATGCGGAGGTATATAAAAAGCAGGAAAAGCAGGGGATGCGTGTGTTTTCCCTGTCCTGGCAGCGGGCGCGATGGTTTTGGAGCCGCATTCTGAAACGGAGCGGGGCGGAGCTGTCTGACACAAGCTTCGCTGCCCTGCGCAAGGAAGTGGCCGTTTTTCAGCGGCTGCACCAGTTGTATGCGCGCACCTATGAGCAGGAATTTTATGCTGATTTCCCGCTGCTGGCATCTCAGGCGGATAAATGGGCCTGGTACCAGGAGAAAGAGGCCTGCCGGGCGGCCTATCTGCATCTGCGGGGCCTGAAGCATTTTCCGAAGGTGCGTCCGCGTTTTGAGGGAGGGTATTTTGATGCGGAAGGATGGGAGCGGACGCGGACTTTGCTGGGGGAGCTGGAGGCGTTTAACCAGTTGCAGCGCGACCGGATGCAGGTTTGGCGGCAGTGGCTGAGCGAAGCGCAGGTAGAGCCGCTGCGCAGCGGCATTGCGCAGCCGGAGGAGGCCCAGGCCTGGCTCGAAGCGCTTGTCAGCGCCTTAGACCGTGATTTTCACGACCTTCAGCAACTCGATCGCCTGCTGGCTGATCATTCGGCTGCCGAAACGGCAGCGCTCGAAGTGCTTGCACCTGAACTGGCCGGAGACCTGCCGCCCGAAACGCTGCTGCTTCAGGTCACAAACAGCGTATTTCACGCCTGGATCGCACAGGCCGAGCGGGCCGATCCGCTGCTGGCAGAGGTAAGCACGCGCTCCTGGCCGAGGGTGCAGGAGGAGTATGCCGAAAAACTGGCCGAACGGCGGCAGCGGGTAACCGAACTGGTGCTGCGGCGGATTAAGGAAAAACTGGTTTCGATTGTCCAATACAACCGCCTGAACAATCCCGTTACTTTCCGCGAAATCTATCATCAGGTAGGGAAAAAACGCCTGATCTGGTCGGTACGCAAGCTGGTGCAGGAATGCTGGGAGCAGGGACTCCGGGAACTCGTTCCCTGCTGGATGGCCTCGCCTGAATCGGCAGCGGCTATTTTTCCGATGCAGGCGGGCATGTTTGACCTGGTGATTTTTGATGAGGCTTCTCAATGTTTTGTCGAGCGGGCCTTGCCTGTCTTGCTCCGGGGCAAACAGTTTGTAGTGGCAGGCGACGAAAAGCAACTTCAGCCTTCGGACCTGTACCGGGTGCGGGCGGGTGAAGAGGATGCCGAATTGAGTGGCAGTAATAGCGTGCTGGAGGTGCAGAGTGTGCTGGACCTGGCGCGGGGCATTGGCCGTGCTGCGCACCTCAACTGGCACTATCGCTCGCGGCACAGCGAGCTGATCCGGTTTTCAAACGAGCATTTCTACGAAGGCCGCCTGCAGATGATGCCTTCGGCCCGCCCTTCGGAGGGCGAATCGCCCCTGCGCTGGGTGAGCGTGGAGGGGCAGTGGCGGCAGAACCGCAACCTGCCCGAAGCGCAGCAGGTGATCGCCGAACTGCTGGCCTGTATCCGGCGGCCCGACAGGCCTTCGCTGGGTATCGTTACCTTTAACTACCACCAGCAGGAGCTGATCCGCGACCTGCTCGACGAAACTGCCGAACGGCTGGCACACGAAGACCCGGACCTGTATCTGCTTCTGCAACAGTCACTTACGCATACTGAAAATGGGGAGTTTCTGGGGCTTTTTGTCAAAAATATCGAGAATGTGCAGGGCGATGAGCGCGATGTAATCCTTTTTTCGGTGGGATATGCCCGCAATGAAGAGGGGCGTTTGCAGGCGAATTTTGGTCCGCTGAACCTGATGGGGGGCGAAAACCGTCTGAATGTAGCCATCACACGGGCGCGCAGGCAGGTGATTGTGGTGTGCAGTTTTGACCCGGCGGAATTGAAGGTGGAGGACAGCCAGCATCCGGGGCCGCAGTATTTACGCGATTATTTGCAGTACGTAAAGCGCCTGAGTGGTAAACGAGCCATTCAGGAGGATCCGCTTCGTCTTCCGGTCGCTTCGTCTTCCGAAATTCATACCTATTTATCAAAAGTGCTGACAGAGCAGGGCTTTGAGCTGCGACAGGACCTCGGAGACAGCTTCTGGAAGCTCGATATGGCGATCCGCCTGCCGGGGCAGGAGGGCTTTGCGCTCGGAATCGAGATTGAGGGAAGCCGCTATTTTAATGCTTCCGGCCCCAAGGAGCGGGAGGTGTATCGCCGCGAGGCACTGATGGCGCGGGGCTGGCGCGTGTACCGCGTCTGGGCACGCAATTTCTGGATGAATCCTGTGGCAGAGGCAGAGCGCATTGTGGCCCTTGCCCGTGCCAGCGTTAAAAACTGAGCATAAAGCGGCTGCCTTCTCCTTCGACGGAGCGCACCTGAATATTGCCCTTGTGCAGCAGCATAATCTGCCGGGCGAGGCTCAGGCCTATACCATTGCCATTTTTACGGGTACTGAAAAAGGGGATAAATATTTTTTCCAGCAGATCGGCAGGAATGCCCGCGCCATTGTCGGTGACTTCGAGTACGGAGCGCTGGTTTTCGCTGAGGTAGGCAGAGAGGACAATCCGCGGCTGCTCTTTTTCTTTGATGGCCTCAGCAGCGTTGAGTATCAGGTTAATAAGCACCTGTTCGATCAGGTGGGTATCAGCCTCGATGGCAATGTTCGGGTCTTTGAGCACAATTTCCAGTTCGATGCCCCTCGGTTCGAGGCTGGGTGACATGAGCTGGTGCAGGCTTTCAAAGAGGTCGCGCACGAGCACGTGTACCCGCACGGGGGCTGCGATTTTGTTGAGGTTGCGGTAGGTTTCGGCAAATCGCAGCAGGCTCTGGCTCCGCCGCCGGATGGTTTCGAGGCCCAGATCGAGGTCTGCGAGGATGCTGCGGGGTTCGTCTTCGTGGTGAATGCGCCGCTGAAGGGTATCGGCCAGGGAGGAAATGGGCGCTACCGAATTCATGATTTCGTGGGTAAGCACCCGCAGCACCTTTTGCCAGGCCTGGGCTTCGGTTTCGTCGAGGGCTTCATTCACATTCTGAAAAGCGACCAGGCGGAAAAGTTTTCCTTCGGTCTGGATGGCGCTGGCCGAAAGCAGCACTTTGAAGGGCGCGCGGCCCAGTTCGATGCGGTGGATATGCGTTTCGCCGGGTTTTATCTCTCTGAGCGCTTCTGCCAGTGCGGGGTCGCGGCGTTGCAGGCCTTCGAGTGACTTGAGGTAGGGAATCTGGAGCATGCGCTTCAGGGATTCATTCATCCAGGCGACTTC
>RDXT01000753.1 GCA_004292985.1 Bacteroidota bacterium | reverse complement strand
CAGCCACTTGCCTTAGCCCCCTATCTATATGGCATCACTCAAAGCACCTCGTTTCCAGGAGATCAAAACGCTCTACCAGCAGGAGACACGTACGGTACTTCCCGGCGAATTTCCGCTGGAGCGGATGAGCAATGCCCTGGTGAAGGAAGCCTTTGACCGGGTGATAGCAGCGATGGCGGCTGTGGTATTTCTTCCCATTCTGGCTGTGATAGCCCTGCTGATCCGCTTAGACAGCCCGGGACCGGTGTTGTACATAGCCATTCGCCGGGGGCGGCTGGGCAATGTATTTACCTGCTACAAATTCCGGACGATGTACTACGGGGCAGCCACAGACCGCACTGCCATGCCCGGCGATGCCCGGATCACCCGCGTGGGCCGTTTTTTGCGCCGCACCAGCTTAGACGAACTTCCGCAACTGATCAATGTCCTCCGGGGAGAGATGAGCCTGATCGGACCCCGTCCGCACCGCCTCGATCTGGATCAGAAATTTGAGCGCAGCAACGATTCCTATGCCTTTCGCCGCTTTGTGAAGCCCGGCATCACCGGATGGGCGCAGGTAAACGGCTACCGCGGCCCGGCAGAAAACATGGAGGCCATGCAGGGGCGCGTGCGCTACGACCTGGAGTATATTTACAACTGGAGCCTGATGCTGGATCTGAAAATCCTGTTTCTGACCGTATTTGGCCGCAAGGTTCGCCAAAACGCCCATTAAGACGTTGGATTGCCCGCGATATAGCGGAAGCTGCCATCCACATGCGAAACCTTACTGAGCTGTTCCAGCAGTTCGTTCAGTTCATCCACCCCATGCACATACACATCGAAGTGTCCCTCAAACTTTGCGCCCTGTGACTCGATGCTTACCCGCCGGATATTGAGGCTTTGCCGCATGGAAATGAGGCGGATCAGGTCATTGAGCATGCCTTTGCGGTCCCGGCCTACGATTTTGATCCCGATCAGGAACTCTACCTCCGGGTGCGCACCACTCCAGGCTGCCTTTACGATGCTGTCGCCAAACTGCGCCATCAGGGCGGTCGCTCTGTTGCAGCCGTTGCGGTGAATGGTCACCCGCTTTTTATTGGCTTTGTGCCGCAGCCCCAGGATTTCATCTCCGGGAATCGGGGTGCAGCAAGGCGCGAGCACATAGGTGCGGTAATCGCCCTCCTGGGCCAGAATCAACATTTCCGGGTTCAGGATTTTGCCGCGCAAAGGCATTTTTTGCCCCGGCGCTTCCTCCTCCTCCGGGAGGATGTCGATCACTTTTCCTTGTTTTTTGTGCTCGATAAAGGACCTGATGGTGCTGAACGTAATCATCCCTGTCGCCAGGGCATAGAGGAAGGTGTCCACCGAGTCCATGTTGGTATAGGCGGCCAGCTCGCGTGTGTAGGGGTGGTTGTCGTCGATGTCGAGGTTCAGGGCCTTGGCACCCCGCCGGAGGATTTCGATTCCTTTTTCGATCGTTTGCCGCCTTTCCCTGCGCAGTGCCAGCTCGATCATGTCGCGGGCGCGGG
>RDXT01000799.1 GCA_004292985.1 Bacteroidota bacterium | reverse complement strand
GCCGGAAGCTCTTCGCGGCGCTGGGCCTCTTTTTCTTCTTTGGCTTTGGCCAGTTCGTCGCGCTGGTTTTGCAACATCTGGATTTCCTCATCCAGACCTTTGGCAAAGGCTTCCCGTACCCCCCGTTGCTCTTTGTCGAGCTGGAGCACCAGGGCATTCTGCTTGTCCATTTCTGTCTGCATGCGCTTGATTTCACGGCCCAGCTGGTCGCTGCGGTCCTGGTAGGGAAAATTCCAGCGCACAAACACCTTTTCACCCGCAGCATTGGTTTCAAATACCTTGGTGGCATATTTCTCCCAAAGCTGGCCTCTCTCAGCGGTATAGCTCTGAATACGAGGCGTATAGATGCGGTACAGGCTGTCGTAAGCGGTTTTGGCCTTGTTGTATTCGGCAGAGACTTCGCCAAAATTAAAGGTGGTCGGGCGGCCTTCTTTCACTTTTTTATATTCGATGCGCAGGCTGTCTATGCGGTCGAGTTCCTGATAAATGGAATCGAGGCCGAGGCGGCTGTTGAGGTCACCTTCGGCTTTGCGCTCTTCGGCATTGGACACGGCGAGCAGACCAGAGTTGATCTGGTTGCGGAAAAGCTCTACTTCGAGGGGTTTGGTGATCACCACCGAAATGAGCACCGCCAGCAGCAGACGCGGCATCGCCAGCGCCAGTTCATTGAGCAGTTTACCCTCTTTGCGGATCGAAGATACGATATAGCGGTCGAGGTTGAAGATCATGGCGCCCCAGAGGAGGCCAAACAGGCAGGCAACCACCCAGTTATCTACCAGGGTATAGATGGCAAATGATCCGGAAAGCACCGCGAGGCAGGCCGTCAGGAAAATAGTCGCACCGATACCCACATACTTTGTGTGCTCCGAAGGGCAAACCTCCAGGATGCGCATATACGCTCCGGCACAGGCGAAAAAAAATCGCTTGAACCGGCTGGGCTTCTCAGGAGCTTCCTGATACAGCTCGTCGGGATAGGCTGAATAGTAGGTATTCATTTTAAGGCAGAATCTGTCGGTTGATTTCGGGACAAGAGCGTGCGGATTTTACGCATAGCGCGCTGCACTTCGCTCCGCAGACTTGCCCTTTCGAGGGTGAGCAGGTCATCTGTGAGTTCAAGTTTTTGTGCACGCTGGATTCTCAGCAGTTGAAGCTGTTCTCGGGTCAAATTCTGGATGTCTGCTTCCAGATGATCGGTATCAGGCAAGGAGGGTCGGACATTTCCTTTCGGCTTGTCCATATCGGAGTATAATTGAGTTGGTTCGATGTTTTCGAGCAGATCAGGCGGAATCGGGAAGCGCATCACCTCAAAAGAGCAGCTTTCGGTACCCGAAGGCCCAAATGCCGTGAGGGTATAGGTGGTAAATGCCTGGCGGGGTTTCACTTTGAGCTTTCCCACAGGCCCCATGCGATGGCCGCCCGGCTCGAGGATTACTTCCCGTGCATTCAGTGCCTCCCAGCTCAGTTCGAGGGGTTCGCCTTCCGTGGACAATCCGGTTTCATGGCCAAAATATAAAATCGTGGGTGCAGGCATCACCAGGTGCAGCTCTGTCTCCACTGTACCGGCGGCATTTTCAGCCTGAAGGGTATAGACAATGCTCTGGTCGGGCTGCACCTCCATCAAGCGGCGGCCCGTGACCTCGCCAATGTCCGGCGTGATCGTGACCCGCTCCGCATTAAACACCTCCCAGAACAACATCAGCGGCGAGCCCAGTCGCAACTCGCCCGTTTCGCCATAAAAACTCTTGATCTCAGGCGGGGCCATATCCAGGCTCACGCGGGCAGTTACGCTCCCGGAGGCATTGCTCACTTTTAAGGTATATTCCCCCGGACGGGTCAGCATCGCTTCGGCAAAACTGGCACCGCTCACATCTCCGACTTCGGGAAAGATCTCCACCTGCTCGGCATGATCGGCCTCCCAGTGAAAGATGGTCGGAAAGCCCAGCTCGATCCGGGTTTCTGTGCAACTGAATTTCCGGATACGCGGGCGGGCAGTAAGCACACGGGCGGCAAGCTGGCGGCTCCCCACAGCATTGACCACCTCCAGCACATAGCTGTCCGAATCGTAGTCATACAGGTTGAGGCTGCCTTTGGGGCCACGCACCAGTCCCTCGGGCTGGATACGCACATGCTCGGCTTCAAACACCTCCCACTGGAGGCGCACATAGGAGCGCCCTTCCTGGATACAGCGCTCAGCTTTCCAGAGGGCGATGACAGGCAAGGGCTGCCGGCATCCCTCACACACAGGGGCACCCGGCGCATTTTCATGCGAGCAGTTGCCGCAGGCCCATCCCTCGGAGGGAGGACCAGTAAAGGGTTGCGCAACAATATACGCTTCCACTGCCGTTTGTTCTTCAACAGGACGGGTCATGGTATGGGTGGGTTGGGTGAGTTTGCAGAGGTAAATTACACCCTCAACCCTGCATGTATTGTGCCACCCACCTCAACGGGCATTTTTACTGTATGAATGATTCGGATTCCGAAACCATCTATAATTACATGACCACCAGCGCAATAATCTCTGCGTCGGGCGGAAGCTTGCGGCGGTTGATCGTGCCGTCTGCTTCATTTTTGATCGTGCCCTGCGGAATAAGGTAGCTGATGCGGCTGTCGCCCACCTGGATCTGAAGCACGCCGTATCCGGGTACGGCCTGGATCAGCCAGTCTTTTTTGCCGAGTATTTCTTCGAGGTCTGATACGCGGTTTCCGGTGTGAATACCCCCTGTAGTACTCAGCAGCGGGCTTTCGATCCGGATGCGGTTGATCAGGCTGGCCGAAAGAAGGGTATCGTTTACCTGGCGGTCGTCAAAAAAAGCGCCCTCCAGTACCACACGGCCCACGTTCAGATGAATGGTCCGTGTAAGCCAGGTATAACCGCCACGGCTGATGCTGCTGTCCTGGATCGCCTCCGGATCCATGTCGGGCAGGGTGATCGCAGCGAGTGTATCATTTAACTGGGCAAAGCTCAGCCCACTTTCACAAATACGGTCTCCCTTCGAAAGACACTCCAGTTCGGCCTGCTCCTGCGGCGAAAGTCCGGGCCTCAGCTGCTCCGTGCGGGCTGCCTCCGACTTGCGGTTACAGGAAAAGAGACAGAAAGTCAACAAAAAGAGACAGGCGAAGGAAACATAAAGGGGCTTTTGCATCTGGAATAGGATTGAGAGTGCTACCTGCAAAACGATCTTTCAGCTGCCAAATGTATAAAGAAATGGACCTTTTTTCAGAAGCGGGTTTTGTTTCTTAAATCCGATTAGCTAAATTTGTTAGTATTAATTCTATTAATTTTAGCAAAATTCATGAACGCTGACCCTCCCAGATGTATCCGTGCTTTCCTCAGTTGCAGTCTCCGACCGCAGGATGCCGTTTTTGTGCAACAGGTGGAGCGCCTGCTGCGCAGGCACCAGATTCTCCCCTGCGGTACCCTGGGCCGCTATGAGGCCTACCCTGCCCCCCTGCCAGAGTCTATTCTGCGCAATATCAGCCGGGCAGATATGGTGGTGATTGCTGCTACGCCGCGCTACCAGGCGGTGGATGTGCATACACAGGCCCAGACCCAGGTCATCTCTGAGATGCTTCAGGCTGAGGCAGCGATGGCCTTTGCGCATGGCAAGCCCCTGGTGGTATTTGTGAAAAAAGGAACCGATCCCGGCCACTTCCTGCCTGCCGTTACGCAATATATTGTGCTCGAAGAATCCAGGAGCATTCCCCCGGAAAAATACCGCCTGATCTCGCGCCTGCTCTACCATGCAAAGCGCCAGGCACTCAGTCAGCGGCTGCCATAGAACTCAGGCAAGCACCCCCTCCACGAGTTTTCCATGCACATCTGTGAGGCGGTAGCGGCGGCCCTGGTGTTTAAAGGTGAGCTTTTCATGGTCCATACCCATCAGATGCAGCAGGGTAGCCTGAAAATCATGCACATGCACAGGGTCTTTGGCAATATTATACCCAAAATCGTCTGTCTCCCCATAGGTAATGCCCGGCTTGATGCCTCCACCTGCCACCCAAAGCGTAAAACAGCGGGGATGGTGGTCGCGTCCGAAGTTATCTTTGGTGAGTTTGCCCTGGGAATAGTTGGTTCTGCCGAACTCTCCTCCCCATACGACGAGGGTATCTTCGAGCAGGCCCCGCTGTTTGAGGTCGAGCACCAGGGCAGCCGAAGCCTGGTCGGTATCTTTCGAGAGTTTCACAATCTCTCCCGGCAGGTTGCCGTGCATGTCCCAGTCCTGGTGGTACAGCTGGATAAAGCGCACATTGCGCTCGGCCAGCCTGCGGGCCAGGAGGCAGTTGGCAGCAAAACTCCCCGGTCTGCGGGCATCCTCGCCATAGAGTTTGTAGGTGGACTCCGGCTCGTCGCTGAGGTCTGTTACATCGGGCACAGAGGTCTGCATCCGGTAAGCCATTTCATACTGGGCAATGCGGCTGTGGATTTCGGGATCCTGAATATGGTCAAACTGGCTCTCGTTTAATGCTTTGAGGTGGTCGAGCAGGCGGCGGCGCTGGCCGGAGTCCATCCCGTCGGGGTCATTGAGGTAGAGGACCGGGTCTTTCCCGGCACGAAACTGAACACCCTGGTGCTCGGAGGGCAGAAAGCCATTTCCCCAGAGGCGGGAATACAGCGGCTGGCCATAGTCATTCGAGCGCGAAAGCAACACCACAAAGGCGGGCAGGTTTTCATTTTCGCTGCCCAGCCCGTAGCTCAGCCAGGCACCCATGCTCGGACGGCCCGGCTGCTGCGATCCCGTTTGAAAAAACGTTACCGCAGGATCGTGGTTAATCGCCTCTGTATGAAGGGATTTGATGAAGCAAAGTTCGTCGGCAATCTGGCTGGTAAAGGGCATCAGGTCACTCACCCAGGCCCCCGACTCTCCTCGCTGCTTAAAGGTGGTCAGCGGAGCCGCCAGCGGGAAACTGCGCTGGTCGGCAGTCATGCCGGTAAGGCGCTGGCCCTGGCGTATGGAATCCGGAAGCTCCTGTCCGTTCATTTTCCACAGCAGGGGCTTGTAATCAAAAAGTTCGAGCTGGGAAGGCGCACCATTCTGATGCAGATAAATAATCCGGCGGGCTTTGGCAAAGTGATGCGGATTCCCCAAAAGTGAAGCGCCCGCAGGGGCAGCAGCCTCTTCTCCCTTGCCCAGCAAGCCAAAAGGCTGCACGAGCGATGCCAGCGCCAGTCCGCCAATCCCCATGCTGAGCCGGGAAAAAAAGTGACGGCGGTTCATACGAAGGCTGTTTTCGGCCTGCGTATCGTTCAGAAACAAGGGCACGCGGGATTTCATCAGGGAAAGATATGTTGCGAATAGTCTCCCTAATCTATTGTAAATCAAGCGGAATTGCAAACGGAGTGAAACGATTGCCTCAGCCGCGCCGCAGGTGAAACAGGGTAATTTCCGGCAAAATCCCCAGGCGGCCGCTGCCATGCGAGAAGCCCACGCCCCGGTTCACATACAGATACTGACCACCTTTCTGGTACAAATCTATCCAGCGGGGATAAAGCCAGCCCAGCGGACTCAGGCGTAATCCTTTGACAGCCAGCCCAATCTGTGTGCCGTGGGTATGCCCCGAAAGGGTCAGTTCGATCTCCGGAAAGCGCGTCAGCACCTCTTCCCCCCAATGGTCGGGCTGGTGCGAAAGCAGGATGCGAAGGTCGGCCCCGGCTACATCCGCCAGGCCCTTTGCCACATCGCCATAGGCATAGCGCAGCAGGGAGACCTTGCGGGCCTCGGCCCCGATCAGGCCCAGGCTCTGCCCGGGTGCCACCTCGATCCGCGCCGACTCGCCCCCGCGCAGGAGCTTCCAGCCCAGCGCCGGATACAGGGCCAGTTGCCGCTCAAAATTGGCCTCCTTGGCAGCGGCATCGGGCCAGAGGGCCTGGTCGCCATAGTCGTGGTTGCCCAGCACGGCATAGATGCCCAGACGGGCTTCAATTCCGCCAAACATTTCCATATAGGGCAAAAACTCCTCCGAACGTTGGTCCACGAGGTCGCCTGTAAAGCAGAGCAGGTCGGGCTTCAGCTCGCGCACCTGCGCCAGCGCATAGGCCAGCCCCTTGGTATCGGGAAAGTTACCTGCATGAAAATCAGACCATTGCACCAGCCTCAGCTCCTCGAAGGCAGGCGGCAAATGGGGAAAATGCAGGGTCTGCTCCCGGACTTGCAGCTGAAAGCGGTTGCTGAGGTAGCGGCCCGGCCACAGCAGAGGCAAAACGTCTTTTACTCCTGATTCCATATTTCCCAGGCTCTTTCGGCTTGTAAAATCAGCATATCCAGCCCGTTCTGCACGCGGGCGCCTTTCTCACGGGCTTCGCGCATCAGCAGGGTTTCGGCAGGGTTGTAGATCAGATCAAACATGCGCTGCGCAGGGCCGATCTGCTCCATCGGCAGGTCAGGCCGCGCCTCCACATCGGGATACATACCTAAGGGGGTCGTATTGATGATCAGCGGATACTGTGTGAGGTCTGTGTGCCGGAGCGATTCGTAGGTAAAAACCCCTTCCGCCGCTGCCCGCGAGACTCCTTTGGCAGGGATGCCCAGTTGATCCAGCACATAAAACACTGCCTTTGCAGCCCCTCCGCTGCCCAGCACAAGGGCCGCTGCGGGTTTTTCTCCGGCCAGAAACTGCTCCAGCGAAATCCGGAAGCCATATACATCGGTATTGTGTCCGCTCAGGGAGCCGTCTTGTTCGCGCCGGATCGTGTTCACCGCGCCAACAGCCGCCGCTTCGGCAGAGCAGCGATCCAGAAAGGGAATAACCTGGGTTTTGTAGGGGATGGTTACATTCAGCCCCCGCAAATCAGGCTGCGCCGCCAGCAGCGCCGGGAACTGTGCGATCGTTTCCAGCTCGAACAGCTCGTAGCGGGCATCGGTGCCTTCGCGGGCAAATTTTTCGCTGAAGTGCCTCCGGGAAAAACTGTGCCCCAGCTTTTTGCCGATCAGGCCATATAAAAGACTCATATTCACTCCGTTAAACAAAAAACGAGAGGACTCTTACATCCTCTCGCCTGTTCTATGATTCGTTCAGGGATCACTCAGCGCCCACAGACTCGAAATTATATACGAGGGTAAAGCGGAGGGTATTCTGAAGCGGGTGGTTTTGCTGGAGGGGTACCAGATAGGCGAAGTTCAGACCGAAGACGTTGTAGCGAAGGCCTGCGCCGAGGGAGATAAACTTACGGTTGCCTTTGAGGGGATCTTCGTAGAAGAAGCCTGCGCGGGCAGCAAACAGTTCGCGGTACCAGTACTCAAAGCCCACAGAGGTGGTGATTTCGGTGATTTCTTCTCCAAAGCCGCCGGGAGCGTCGCCAAATGAGCTGAACATACCTGAAAGCAGGGCCTTGTCGCGCTGGTCGGTCGAAGGCACAAGCAGCTTGTTAAAGTCATTGGTCAGGGTCACGCTGTTGTATTCATCCACAAAAAACTTGAATGCATACCCCAGACGGAGGTTTACCGGGATAAAGTCGCGGTCAGAGGTGCTGCCGGTGTAGGATACCTTGGGGCCGATGTTGGAGATGGCCAGACCGGAAGTAAACTGCACGGGCAGATCTGTGTTGCCTTTGATTTTGAAGTCTTTTTTGTAGAAAAAGCCCAGGTCACCCGCTACCGAAGTAACCGGTTTGGCATCGGTCGGGAGCACATTGGAGTTGGAGGCAAGCTGGCTGTTGAAAAAGCGCAGCGAGATGGCCGCCGACAAAAACGGGGTTACTTTCAGCGAATACCCGGCATCGAGGGCAAATTCATTCGGCTTGCCTTCGCCCAGGGGAGACCCCAGTCCATCGGTATATTGGATAATGCCGAGGGAGAAATAGCGGAGCGATGCGCCGATAACGCCTGACTTACCTGTGTTGTAGTATCCGCTGAGATACATCAGGTTGATGTCCGGAATACCCAGGGCGCGGAGCCAGGGAGAATAGGACATGCTGAATCCCATACGGGACTCCAGAAAACCGAGCGCTGCCGGATTCCAGTGCATAGCGTTGGCATCATCGGCAATAGCTACGCCTGTCTCTCCCATAGCGCCGCCACGGGATTCAGGAGTTACCAAAAGGAAAGGGACCGCAGTAGTAATGGTTTTGGAGCCGCGCTGGCCCGTACTTCCTCCTTGCGCAAAAGCGGTATAAGCCCACCCCGAAATCATTCCGAGGCACAGTGTGATCATTAATACTCTTCTCATAACGAGTGCTACCTTAATGTTGACGTACAAACAGACGTAACGATCACTTCATAGGCAGGATGGAAAAATTAAAACCAATGTCCCAAAATTATACCGAAAAAATGATACCCGAAAGCTAACATTCTTTGAAAGCTTACCTTACACAATGGAGCAAATATATAGTTAATTCTAATAATTGCTACTCTCTTAGCGCACAATTACCATTTTCCGGGCAGCCTCTGCCTCCCGGCCTGTCTCGGGTTCACGTAATACAACGCGATACACATAGATTCCGCTGCCTACCGGATCGCCATTTTCGCTTAATCCGTCCCAGGAGAGCTCACGGGCATTATTTCCTTCAGCCGTAAATGCGGAACTGAGCGATACCAGGCGGCGGCCATCGAGGGTGAATATCTCTACAGTGAGTTCGAGGTCTTTGCCTTCCTGGTTGTGCCCCACCGAAAAGGTAGTGCCGTTTCCTGCGCCCGGGTAAAAGGGATTGGGATAGTTGAGAATCTGATCGAGGGCAAAGCGGGCATCGTCCACCACGATAAAGCGGGTGCTGTCGGTCGCGGAATTGTTGGCTACGTCCCACACGCGGATCCAGAGGGTATGCTCCCCTTCGGCGAGGTCTTTGAGCGGATAGCGGATCACGCCCTGCTGGTAGTTGTCGCGGTTGGCCCGGTAGAAGTTGTTGAGCACGAAGGCATTGGCCTGGTCGCTGTCAAGCACGCCCATAATGTCGTGGCCGATCCCTACCCCTGTCGCATTAATACCATTTTCGTCCGAAACCACGGCATAGAGATAGGGCGAAGGCCCCGTAATGCCGCCGTCCATCCAGGTTTCGTCGTTCATAAACAGCTCAACCTCAGGGGCTTCATTGTCCGGCACAATCCCTGCCGTTTCGCCGCCCACATATACGTTGGAGTAGCAGCCTACCCCATCTGTTTCATCATTAAAGAAATAGACCGCAACTTTGCCTTTATCTGGTCCCTGCTCATAGGAAATATCGGTCGGCACCACAAACTCAAAGTCAAAGCTGCCATCGGCCACACTGGCCTCCCCGCTGAAAATACGGTTTACCCGCCAGTAAAATGAATAACCCGAACGCAGGGTGGTAAACTGGCTGGGTTTATCGAATACCGCAATCTCCATGTTGCCGCTGTAAGAAGTCTGCGGCTGCAAAAGCGGATCGGTGATGATACCGCTCACTTTGATGGTCGCCAGCGAACTGAGGGTATCTGTCTGGGTCGGGTCTATGGGCGTATCGTTGATATGGGTCATCTGCGCGCGCTGGCGGGGATAGTTGAGGATCAGGCCCGGATCGCCCAGCAGGGTAAAGGCCCGCGAGTTGCGGTTGATAAAATTGCCCTGCTTGTAAGAACCGTTTTTGGTCTCCATCATGATCTCGCCCATCGTCAGATAGCGGTTGTTGGTGCTGTCGTAGTCGAACACATGGCGGTAAAATTCCTGGTTCAGGGACTGGTTGGCGCTGGAATATACCAGTCGCACGGTAGTGTACATGGCAATGGCGCCCGCCTCAGGCTCCAGCACCATCAGCTCGGCTCCGGTGCGCTGGTCGGGGTTGTCATAGCGGCCATACTCGCAGGTGGCGGTTACGACAGCCGGATAGGCGTGTTTGTTCTGAAGATTGGGCACATCCGAATTGAGGAAAATCTGCGAATTGGACCAGGTATCCTCGCCGCCGTGTCCGGTATAGTTGACGATCAGACTGCCTTTATCGAGCGCCTCGATCAGTGCGCGCCGTCCTTCGGGGAAAAATGCCTTACCTGCCGTGGTTACCTGCGGGTAGTTGTCCACAAAGATTTTATCTATCTGCATGCAGGGCTGGGCAGCTTCGATCTGCGAGCTGTAGCTGTTGGCCTGGCTCACGTGGGTACTGCCTTCGCCGTCTTTGTGATCTGCAATGAGCACGAGGCGGTTGCGCCAGTCTCCGTAAAACACACCCTCCGGATTGGTGCCATAAGCAATGATTTTATCAACCATAGCCGTAGCCTCAGCCACCGACTCTACCGGCAGGCGGCCCACCGATACATCCATCAGGTCGCGGGTGAGGGCAATGTCTCCGTCTATATTGCTCGCTTCGCCCCAGAAACCCTCGGTCGAGTCGAGCATGGCAAAAAAGTCGTCGCTGGTATATGACTGGGTCTGGTCCCAGGAGTCGCGGCTCTGGTAGGTCGGCACGTAGTTGTTGGAGGTATTTACATTGGCGCTGACATTCTTATATATAAAGGTGCCATCGCCAAACAGCAGCACAAAGCCCGGAGCCACACCGCCGGAGCGCTCATAAAACATACGGATAAAGTCGCGCAGGGCGCTGATATCCGTTTTACCGCCGCTGAATTCATTGTACACAGGTCCCGGCGTGATCACTTGCACGCTGCGCTGATAGTAGTTGCGGTGAAAATCGGCCAGACGCTCTGCCTGGCTTACAAAATCCGGATGGGTAAATATGAGGTAATCGCTCAGCGCCAGGCCGTGCAGGTTCTGGTTAGCGATGCGCCGCCCCGAAGCCGGGCTGAGGCTCACACTGCGGAAAGCGGCGAGTTTTATGATCGTATCTGCTTCAAGGCTGAAATTGAGGTTGTTGCCACTGAGGGTTACAGGCACCTGGCGCACGGCCACAGGGTTGGTGATGTCCCACACGCGGTAGTCTGCACCGCCATTCTGGAGAGAAAAGTCAGCCACTTTGCCCGGTCCTACCTTCTCCGTAAGGGTAAAGTACCACTCCGGCGCATTGCCGATGTCGGGATTCTGGGCATATTCGGCCTCTATCCAGTCGAGCCAGCCCTCCGCGCGGGTGGAGCTGCCTTTGGTATAAGTCAGGGTAATGCGCAGTGAGTCGTCGGCGCCCACGAGTGCTGAGCT
Source organism: Bacteroidota bacterium (assembly GCA_004292985.1). Lineage (GTDB taxonomy): Bacteria > Bacteroidota > Bacteroidia > J057 > J057 > RDXT01. The sequence continues at coordinate 11,357 of RDXT01000799.1, read as the reverse complement.
GACGAGGTATTGCTTTTGCAGGCTGCGGTAATAAATGTCTTCCTTGCTCGAAAGGTTCACGGCACTGAAACCCGTAACCGTTCCCAGCACACTTGTACCTGCTTTCACGGTAAAAGAAGCGTCATTCTTATCCGAACGGGAGGCCAGGCGGAAAAAGAGCCGTATTTCGGAGGCTTCTTTCGCATCAGGCATATAAAAAGCGAAGGTACGCTCTAATTTCAGGTCACTGAACATCTCTCCCAGCCAGTGGCGGCCCGAATGAATGGGATTTATAATATCTGTTTCATGAAAAAGCAGCTTCCGGCCCGAAGAAACGGTAAAATCAGGGGTAGTGGCAGGCGGAACATCGGCGATACGCAATCCATCTGCACTTCCGACGGTGAGAAAATAGAAACTGGTATCTGAATACAGGTTAAACACGTGGCTGGCCGCCTGGGCTTCGGTGTTATATTTGACTGTGTGGGGGCCTTCTCCGTAAAAAACAACATAGTCTCCTGTGTTAAAGGAGCCATCCGTTTCGCCCGAAACCCAGATCGGATTTTCGACCAGGTCGTCGTGGCGGGGGGCCTGGTTAGCCTGGGGGAGCATCGCGCCGCCATTGCCATAAAGCCGGAGCTTGCGGGGATCTATACCCGACACATTCAGGCCAATGCTGTTGAGAAAAGCCGCATCCATGCGGTACATGCCGCTGCGGGTAATGCCGATCTTGTACCAGTTTCCCTCGCGCAGCACAGATTGGGTCGCAAAAGACTGGGCCTGGAGCAGCGCCAGCGGGGAAATGCATAACAAAGTCAATATCAGCCTCTTCATCGGAATTCTGTTTGGGGAATTTTCTACCTCAAAGAACGTAAAAAAGTGTGGGATGGATGGGTAAAAATGAAGGGATGTTTTTCATATGCCATTCTCTCAGGTAAATTTGGTATCTTGGGCAAAGAGGCCCGGATGAAACCCCGGCTTTTGCTTCCACGTATGTACATGAATCTTTTGAATATACATGATTGAACGCCAACAGATCAGCAACGGTACCACACCGGAGAAAGCTATTTTAGTAGGGTTATGTACGCGCGATATGGTTTTTGCCCGTGCCAAGGAGCATCTGGACGAGCTGGCCTTCCTCGCCGAAACAGCCGGGGCGCGTACCATGCGGTCCTTTATCCAGAAACTCGACCACCCCATTGGAGCTACCTATGTCGGGCCGGGTAAATTGCAGGAAATCCGCGAAGCCATTCTCGAAACAGAGTCCAATCTGGTCGTGTTTGACGACGACCTCACGCCTTCGCAGATCAAAAACATCAACAATGCACTGGAGGTAAAAATCCTCGACCGCTCTTCGCTCATTTTGTACATTTTCTCTGAGCGCGCCCGCTCGGCCAAGGCCCGTGTGCAGGTGGATCTGGCTCAGTATCAATACCTTCTGCCACGACTTACGGGTATGTGGACCCACCTTTCCCGCCAAAAAGGGGGTATCGGTCTTAAAGGTGCAGGTGAAACGGAAATCGAAACTGACCGCCGTATCATCCGCACACGCATCAGCCAGCTCAAGGGAGAACTGGCCGCCTTTGACAAACAGGAAGTGACCCGCCGCAAAAACCGGGGTGAGTTTGTGCGCGTCGCCCTCGTCGGCTATACCAACGTGGGCAAGTCCACCCTGATGAACCTCCTCGCCAAAACCGAAGTACTGGCCGAAAACAAACTCTTCGCCACCCTCGATACCACCGTGCGCAAAATCGCCATCAAAGGCGTGCCCTTCCTGATCTCCGACACCGTAGGATTTATCCGGAAACTGCCGCACCACCTGATCGAGTCCTTTAAGAGTACCCTGGCAGAAGTTTCAGAGTCCGACATCCTCATTCACGTCGTGGATGCCTCGCACCCCAACTTCGAAGACCAGATGAAAAATGTGCAGGAGACCCTTCGCGAAATGGGAGACACGGACAAAACGGTACTGACCGTATTTAACAAGGCCGACCTCCTCAGCCCCGAAGACCAGAGCCGCCTTTCCGAAAGCTGGTATTCCCATGCCCATACGCCCGCTGTGTTTATCTCGGCGGCCAACAAATGGAACATTGACCTCTTCCGCGACCTGCTCGGCCAGCTCGTGGTGGACAAATACAAACAAAAGTTTCCCGGCAGCGAACACCGCTACCTGGAGCTTCTCCCTTACTATCAGATGTCCGGCAACGGCGAATCTTAATTATCAGCAAACGTCATGTCTGGGGAAATCATTAACCGCGTAGCCAACAGTCCGGTTATTACCTTTCGGATTGAAGACTATTATCCTGAAGGAGAACGGGTTACACTCGATATAAAAGACCGCCTTTTTCAGGGAATGATCCTGCGGGAGCGCGAGCTGCGTGCCTGGGTAAAAGAGCATGACTGGCAGCAGTACCAGGACAAACATGTGGCCCTGCTCTGCTCCACCGATGCCCTGATCCAGACCTGGGCCTGGATGTTGCTGCAAAGCCAGCTCCAGCCTTATGCACGGACGGTAGTTGTCGGCAGCCCCGACGAACTCGAAACCAGCCTTTTCCGCCAGGAACTGGACAAAATTGACTTCAGCGCCTATCAGGACCGCCCGGTGGTGCTCAAAGGGTGCAGCAGCAAAAAAATCCCTGCCGCTGTCTATGCCGAAGCCACCCGCAGGCTCCTGCCCTATGTAAAAAAACTCAGCTTCGGCGAGCCTTGCTCCACCGTGCCGATCTATACCCGCAGCGTGGGCCTACGGGAGCAGGAGTGAGGAGTCCCCGTAACTGAGGAAACGATAGCCGTTTTCCAGCGCAGAGGCATATACCTCCCTCCACCTGGGTCCGATAAAGGCCGCAACCAGCAGCATCAGCGTGGTTTCGGGTAAATGGTAATTGGTAATCAGGCCCTGCACAAGCCGGAAACGGTATCCCGGCACGATCAGCAGGCGGGTTTCTGCCGTCACGGTCTCTAATCCCCGCGCATCCATCCAGGCGGCGAGGGCTTCGAGCGCGACCCGCCCCGGGGTTTCTTCGGGCGCACCCTGATAGGGATCAAACTGCCCGAGCTCCGGAAGCCGCTCATAGTTAGGATTTTGCAAAATTTTATCGCCGATCCGGCACACGCTTTCGATCCAGCGGAGCGAAGTTGTGCCTACGGCAATCACCCGTCCTGCGGAGCTGAGAAGCGCAGCCAGCATCGTGCGGGTGATCACAATCTGCTCGGCGTGCATGGGGTGCTCCGCAATCCGGTCTGTACGCACTGGCAGAAACGTGCCCGCGCTCACATGCAGCGTCACGAAGGCCTGCGCGATGCCTTTGTGCTTCAGTCCTTCAAGGACCGCATCGGTGAAATGCAGGCCTGCGGTAGGCGCTGCCACGGCCCCCTGCCGACGGGCATAGACGGTCTGGTAGCGCTCATAGTCGCTTTCCTCTGCCTCGCGGTTGAGGTAGGGCGGCAAAGGCAGATCGCCGCAGCGCAGCAGCACATCGGCCCAGGTGAGGCTGGCCGGTTCCCAGGAAAAGGACACGTGCATCTGTTCGCGGTCTTCGAGGCGGGCGCGGAGGCGCACCTCAGGGTCGCCTCCCAGACGCAGCTCTAATACTTCGCCCGGCTTCCATTTTTTTTTGTTGCCGACGATACACTCCCAGGAGCAGCTCCCCTGGGCCAGCATGGCGCCGCTCACCTCGGCGGGTTGCAGCGGGTGCAGCAGCACTACCTCGATCAGGGCACCGGAATCCCGGCGAAAAAACAATCGCGCCGGAATCACGCGGGTATCATTAAACACCAGCAGGTCGCCGCTGTCTAAGAGATCGGGGACTTCATAAAAGTGGTGGTGGCTGATGTTTCCGCCCTGAAAACGCAGCAGACGGGCCTGGTCGCGCACTTCGAGCGGATGCCGGGCGATCCGGTCCTCCGGCAATTCATAGTGAAACTGCGACAAGAGCAGGTCCGGGAAATGATTATTTGTGTTGTTAGGCAAAGGCTCTTGACTTTTTTGACAAAACCTGCTAAATTTAGTGGTATCTTTACAGAGTACAACAATTATCCACCTTATCCAGCGAATGACCCGAGTCGCACTCGACGCCAAATCCATCACCCGCATTGCCGTAGAAGGGCTTCAGGACACCAAAGGACGAGATATCGTCCGCATGGACCTGAGAAAAAGTTCCGGCGCTGTTACTGACTTCTTCATTATCTGCACAGGTACATCTGACACGCATGTCAAGTCCCTTGCAGAGTCTGTGATGAAAAAGATGTCGGAAAACGGAGAGAAACCCATCAGCAGGGAGGGCGTGCAAAAAGGAGAATGGGTACTGATAGACTACGGCAATGTGGTGATCCACATTTTCCTGAAGGAAAGCCGGATGTTTTACAGGCTGGAAGACCTCTGGGGGGATGCAGACTTTTTGCATATCCCTGACTGATTCCCCCTCTATTTCCCTTATTCCCCCTTAAAACAATACTTTACAATCCGGCTGAAGTTCGGACAGTGCCTCCATTTCTTCTTCCGGAATCGGATTGAAGAGGAGAGTTGCGGTCTGAAGGTGTGGGAGGGTGAAGATATGGGCAATGGTGCGGATGTTGCAGGCATTGCAATACAGCTCTTCGAGGTTGGTCAGATCGGCGAGGGCATGCGCGCCGCAAGGCTCATTGAGCGGATAGGAGATGTCGAGTACGCGGAGGCTGCGCAGCGGGGCAAAGTAGCGCAGGTCTGGCAGGCGGCAGAAACTGGCATGCAGCTCCTTGAGGTGATGCAGTTCGAGCAGCGGCTGAAAATCAGTTACATTGCTGCGGCTGATGTCGAGCCACTCCAGGTTGGTAAAATAGCGAAGCGGAGACAGGTCGCGGATGTCACTCCCGCTGAGGTCGAGTTCACGAACCTGAGCCAGTTTGTCTGCATGGAAGGAAACATTGGGTCCGAGTTGGGCACGCAACTTTTCTTTCCACTCCTGGCTAAGGGAGACCTGACGGGTGTTGCGGTCAAAAATCCGGAATGACATCATCGCTTTTCTGGGTTTGGTCTAAGCAATCTACGCAACCCGCGCGAATTCTTCACAATTTTTCTTTAACAACTCATTACAAGGAAAAAACAGATCATACCTGCATTTCATTCAGTTCAAACTTCATTTCTAACCGTTTGAACATCTCATGCCTGGTAACAATCTGTTTTTTCCGGCGAACCCTAACATTGACCTAAAGCGAATTACAGGCCTTTGAGTTTGTCTTTGAGCTGGGTAATGGGCAGGTTGAGCAGCCCGAAGTCGGGATAAATGCTGCGCAGCATCAGGAACTTCTCGACATACATGTCGGTCGCCTTCTGGTTTTTGTTGACGAAGGTGAGGAGCTTTTCGAAATACTCCTGGATCATGGGGTGCGCTTTTTCGAGCAGCATATAGCGGATTTTTCCGATCTCAAAATCTTTTTCCCGCGCGAAGTAGGTCACCAGCAGGGGCTTCATTTTCTTCTGCTCTTCCTCGTCAAAATCAGCCTCCACAAAATCCTGAATCAGTTTTTGCAGATATGCCCGCTCAGGAGCGCTGTCGAGGTAGTAGGAAAGCTTGTCCCAGAACAAGTAGGGGATGTATGCCCCGCCAAAGCGGCCGGAGGCCTCAACCAGAAAGCGGTTGAATGTATTCTCATCCTGCCCGGCTTCGAGGTGCAGCTCCATCAGGGCGGACAGCAGTTTTTCTTTATTCTCTTCCCAGTCGCCATAGTACAGCGTCTCCAGGTCGTCGAGTTGATTGACAATATCCATGATTCGGTCAAAAGGTTAATCGTATGCCATGTGGCAACTCCCGTACAAAACTACGGAGCCGGAGGCAAATGAAAAATAAAAGCGTGAAGATCAGTTGCCTACTTCTGAGATAAATTTGATACGGACCAACTGAATCTCTTCGCGGGTATAGTCTCCGCCCAGGGCATTTTCAGCGTGGGTCAGGTTGTCGTCTTCGGCGTGCATGAAATAATCGTAGATTTCATCTACTTTTTCATCGTCTATCCGGTCTTCGATGAAGTAGTCTATGTTCAGGTGCGTACCCGAATAGACAATCTGCTCTATATTCTCCATCAGGTCCTCGTACTCCATTCCCTTGATCGTAGCGATCTCGTCGAGCGGGGTTCGCCGGTCTATGTGCTGGATGATAAAGAGTTTGTTCATGGATTTACGGGCAGCAGACTTAACCACCATCTCAGCAGCCGAGCGCTCGATGCGGTTTTCGTCTATATACTCCTGAATGAGTTTGAGGAAGGGAGCTGCAAATTTTTGCGCTTTGCCCTGCCCTACGCCCGTAATGTTCATGAACTCGGCCATCGTTACCGGATACTTGGTCGCCATGTCTTCGAGGGAAGGATCCTGGAAGATCACATAGGGCGGTATCCCTTTTTCTTTTCCGATTTTGCGGCAGAGGGCTTTGAGCTTATCAAAGAGTGCCTCGTCATAGGTTTTGAAGTCCTCGACGGGGATGGCATTTTTCTTCAGCGCCTCAAAATCCTGGAAGCGGATCATTTTTACCGGATGGGGCGTTGCGAGGAAGGTTCGCCCTTTCTCTCCGATTTTGATCACGCCATAGTCATCTATATCCTTGACCAGGTAGTCATTAACGATCAGTTGGGAGAAAATAGACTTCCAGCTCCGGTCGTCGAGTTCGCTGCCTCTGCCAAAGATGGGCAGGCGGTCGTGCTCGTTGAGGGTTACCTGCTGGGTAGCGGCACCGCGCAGGATATTGATCAGGTGTGTAACGCCAAATTTTTCGCCCACCATCTCCGTGGCTTTGAGGGCTTGTTTGGCCTGTTTTTCGGCTTCGAAGGTCTCTTTGGGGTAGCGACAGTTGTCGCACATGCCGTTGCAGCGCTTTTCGTCAAATATTTCGCCGAAATAATGCAGCATCAGCTTGCGGCGGCAGGCACCCGACTCGGCGAAGGCAGCCATTTCATATAAGAGGAGTCTGCCGGACTCGCGCTCGCTCACGGGCTTGTCTTTCATAAACTTCTCCAGCTTCACGATGTCGTTGAAGTCGTAGAAGAGGATACAGTTGCCTTCGAGTCCGTCGCGGCCTCCGCGCCCGGTTTCCTGATAGTAGCTTTCGATGCTTTTGGGCACATCGTAGTGAATGACAAAGCGGACATCGGGCTTATCTATGCCCATGCCGAAGGCGATGGTCGCCACCACCACGTGCACATCTTCGCTCAGGAACATATCCTGGTGGCGGGTGCGGGTATTGGAGTCCAAGCCCGCGTGGTAGGGCACTGCCTTAATGCCGTTTACATTCAGAATCTCTGCGATTTCCTCCACCTTCCGGCGGCTGAGGCAATATACGATCCCTGATTTACCCGCCTGCTGCTTAATAAACTTGATGGTCTCGGTCGTAGCGTGGGCGGGGTTGATCTTGGGGCGGATTTCGTAATAGAGGTTGGGGCGGTTAAAGCTGGTCAGGTACAGATTGGCATTTTCGATGTGCAGGTTCTGTACGATGTCTAAGCGCACCTTGGGGGTGGCCGTAGCTGTGAGCGCGATGATGGGCACATTGCCGAGGTGGCCCATAATCTCCCGGATGCGGCGGTATTCCGGACGGAAGTCGTGACCCCACTCAGAGATACAGTGCGCTTCGTCCACTGCGATAAAGCTCACATGCGCCTGCATCAGAAAATCTATAAACTCTTCTTTTACCAGTGACTCAGGGGCTACGTAGAGCAGTTTGAGCTGGCGGCTGAGCACTTTTTGTTTTACAGCGTCATATTCGGAGCGGTTCATGCTGCTGTTGAGAAACCCGGCCTCGATCCCAAATGCCTGTAACTGGTCCACCTGGTTTTTCATCAGCGCAATCAGCGGGGAGATCACCAGTGCGGTGCCCTCCATCAAAACCGCCGGCAACTGATAGCACAATGACTTGCCTGCCCCGGTAGGCATAATCACAAACGTATTATTGCCTGTCAGGATATTTCTGATTACATCTTCCTGCTTACCCCGGAAGCTATCGTATCCAAAATATTTTCGCAGAGCCTGGGTGAGTTCTGACTCTCGAATCGCAATTTGTCCGCTCACAGTAACACTATATTAAAAGATAGGTGCGAATCTAATGGAATCTCGTTAAAAACCCGCTATCCGCAGGCTTTTCGCAAGCATAGTTGAAAGTACGGGAAAAACGTCACATTACCAAGCATATAACGGTCATCCGGACAAAAGACTAAAATTGGCTCCTGAATTTTCTGCTTTCAGATAAAATAGTTACATTAGCCACCCAACACCCACCGTAGCAGATCTCGTTTGGATGAAGCAATGATACCTTACTCTTATGCAGGAAAACATCTCTGAGGCAACCGCCCTCGGTAAGCCTGCGTTTCACACTTCAACGGACGCACAATGAGAGCATCTGATTATCGGGAAGAAGAAATCGTCGAAGGTTGTGTAAACGGAAACCGGAAGTACCAGAAGCTGCTCTATGAGCGCTTTTACGGTAGCATGATGGTCGTCTGTATGCGCTATACCAACGATCGGGAGGAGGCCCGTGACGTGCTGCATGAAGGGTTTATCAAGGTGTTTAACAACCTGGGCAAATTCGTTCGCGGCACCAACCTGGGGGCATGGATCCGGCGGATTATGGTCAATACGGCCATAGACCACTACCGCAAATCTGCCAAACGCCCCGGCATGGTCGAAATCAACCATGCTGTCCACGAAATGGACGTTCAGGACGTGGTCTCCGACATCAGCGCCGATGAAATCCTGGGTCTGGTACAGCGGCTTTCGCCCGCGTACAAGGTGGTGTTTAACCTGTATGTGATCGAAGGGTATTCTCACAAAGAAATTGGCGAAAAGCTCAATATCAGCGAGGGTACCTCCAAGTCAAATCTGGCCAAGGCCCGGGCCAAACTTCAGATGATGATCCTGTCCTCGCGTGTGATTCGCAGAGTGGAAGGTGAGACCTATGCATGAAGAGAATCTGGATGATCTGATCCGCAGCAAGCTCGAACATATCGAGTCCTCCTTTTCGGAAGAGGACTGGGAAGAAATGGAGCGCTCGCTGGATGGATTTGCCGGGGAGGAGAAAAACCCCTTTGACGAGCAGGTGGCAGCCAAACTGGCGCATCACAGCACCTATCTGCGCCCCGCAGACTGGGAGGAGATGGTCGAGTACCTGGAAGCGCCCTTCGATGCGGCCATACGTCAGAAACTGGAGTTTCACAGCGTGGGCAAGCCCGGGGCCTATGCCTGGATGCTGATGCGCTCACGCCTGCGCGCTTCAGAAGGTGCTTTCCGCTACGGCCCCTGGCTCACAGCAGCAGCAGCCGTTTCTCTGGTGCTGGTATCCGTGTGGCTGATGAAGCCCGGTACGTCTATCCGGAGAATGGATCAGAACACCCTGGCAGCCGCACCTTCCTTTCAGCCGCCTGCCTCCGGCGGAGACAAGGGCACAGCTACCCCAAATCAGACTACCCTTAGCCAGTCTATGCCTCCCAGGCTGCGCAAGATGCCTCCTTTTGGCAACCAGAGCGCTATCGCTCAGCCCATTGATGGCAGCATAGATGCCAGAGAGGTTCAGCAGCCTGAGCCAACACCTGTGCTCCTCGCCGACGCAACACAGAATGTCACTGCTACCCAGGAAACACAAAGGTCCGAGGGACCCGTCATCCACCGGCTGCCCTTCCGGTTTTCCGACATTGGAAATCCGATGATGACGACACACCCTGTCATCCGCGTTTTAAACCGTTTTACCCACAGGCGGCGTGACATCTCCCTTGAGGCATATGCAGCCAATACCAGCACCCGCGCTGAGCTGAGTGGTCCCGATGCAGGACCCGGCTTTATGACGGGTGTGCGCGGGGTTTTCCCGGTCAAAGGCAACTGGAGTGTGGTAACGGGTATGCAATACGGAAAGAAAAAATTCAGCCACGAATACTACGTTATCTCCGACCGCGCCTACCTCAATGCCATCGAAGGCGAACTGAATGTGGTCGAAGCGCCCATGATGCTGCGCCACGCCTTCCCTTCCCGCAAAAAGTTCTCTCTCTTTGCCCAGGCCGGGGTGGTGACGATGCTCAGTATCTCCGAAGAGTACAAACACTATGACCCTGTGGCGCCCGCCAACCGGGGCATACTCACCCTCGCGCCTGCCGAAGACCTGAAACCCCAGGTGCAGCAGCGGCGGCTCAATACCTATCCCGGCAATATCCTCATGGCCCTGGGCCTGCGCTACAAGATCAGCGAAGAGCTGGCCCTTCAGGCGGAGCCTTATTTCCAGCAGGGAATCCAGCGGACCAAAGGCTCGGACTCCTTCCGTTTTGAGAAAAAGCTCTCTACGGCAGGCATGGGACTGGGCCTTTCCTGGACCTTTAAAGGGAGAGAAGAAGCGGAGCCCGGGTTGGATGGCCCCTGAGGCAGGGACAAAAAAAATTAGGGGACTCAATCCCTGACGGGAGAATCACCCTAACCCCTAGCTTCTGTATCTGGCGTAATGCCTTATGAGAACATATCAAAATTACATTCAGACTATTCGAAAGCAAAACCATAAATGGTCTGGATATTACGTGGCAGGAATCAGTTTTTGTGCCTGACCATTTGCGAAAAAAGCACGCCCGGCGCATCTGTCCGGGCTTTTTTGTTGCGGTATGGCGGGAATATTACAGCGGCCTTCCGGCGGCCATAAAAAAACGCCCTGTACCTTTCGATACAGGGCGAAACCCCTAAAAACCTAAACTACTACCTTACTCTTTATTCCGAAGGGCTTGCGGTTGCATAGACCGCGCCACTGTGTTCATATGAATCGGCCAGTGTTTCGTAGTAAAACTGCTGACCTTGCTGGGCCGCCATCACCTCTTCGCGCATCCGGAGGCCAGCCTCTTTTTTGGCGATGAGCAGATCGAGGGCCTGCACCTGGCTGTCGTACTGCCGGATCTGCTCCCGGTTGGCGGCCACCATTTCTGCGGTCCAGTCATCGGCAGATTTGTCGTCCAGCAGAATATCATTCTCTCCCATCACAAAGTACATCTGGCGCAGCACCTCACCCCGGCGGAGCATCAGTTGCTCTATATCTTTGCTGAGCACCGCATGCTGGGTTTCCAGCAGCATCTCGCGCTCTTCCAGCTGGATAAGTTCCTCTTTTACAGCGGCCTCCGCTTTGGCGAGCGCTTCGGCACTTGCCACCGGCGGCACGATAATCAACTGCTGCGACCAGCGGAGCGTGAGCAGTTCCTCCTCTTCTGTGCGTAAAAACTGCTCTGCTGCCTGGCTGTCCTGCGCCGGGGCCGTGGTAAGGGGCACTCCGTTAGCATTGGGCGTCTGGGCAAATGCAGAAGATATCAACAGGGTAATCCCACAAGAACAAGCGTATAATTTTTTCATGCTGCAAGGCTTAGCACATGTTTCCGTTCGACTTACAATACAAAGATGGCAG